>JACUUK010000143.1 GCA_014859315.1 Candidatus Aminicenantota bacterium | reverse complement strand
CATTGTAACAAATGCCCCATTAATAAGCTGGTCAACAGAACCTTTTATAATAAACATGAGTCGTTCACTCGGAAGTATTTCTCGGGGTATTTCTGCATTGGGTTCTAATGTCATCCAATTGATAAGATTGCCCTTTCCCCAATACATCCTGGCTTTTGCTCCAGGTGCAATTTCAGTGATCGGAAGTTTTTCAAGGTTGGATACAACGCCTGGCTCGAGATTCGAAACAACATTTGTTTCAGGGATGTCATTGCGGATTCGTCCCTGAAGGTTATGTTCTTTAACAATTTTTTTGCTTATTGACTTCCAGTCTGCTGGGCCGGAAAAACAAGCAGAGGATAGAAAAAAAGCAACAATAGCTACAGTAAAAACCTGAAAAAAATGATTGTTTATCCATTTTTTCTTTATCATAAACACCTCCTCTAAACCCATTATCAAGGATGGGCATTTTATAAGATATAGTTATTTTTTTAGTCTGTCATGGCGGTTTCCAAGGTAGAGCCACAGCATATGCTCACCAGTATGGTTTATTGAACAGTGGGGAACCTTATTATTTGGTGGGATGAGGAATGCTTCCCCCGGCTCTTGCCATAAGAGGCGGTTGCCGAAAAACAACAGACTTTTCCCTTTTAGCTGACACCAGATTTCCTCGCATCCTGGGCCATGCACATGAGGCTGTGCGATATCGAAATTGTCAATGGAAACAACAGCCATACCCATTGGATTTGCAAATTTCGGATTCACATCATACATGAAACCACGTCCAATGTGGGCCCAATGCATTCCAACACTGGGCTTTGAATCATGATAACTTCCTACAGACATCTCTTTATTGGGAACAAAGCCATCTGTTATTTCCTCTACAACAATAATCATCTCGAGTGGAACTTCTGTTGAGTTAAAGAAACGGAATTCGAGTCCAGCAGGAATAACCACTGCCGTTCCTTCTTTGATTTCAGCCTTCTTGCTGCCTGCTTCAACAATGCCTGTCCCATTCATTACATAGAAAAACACCTGTTCTTTTTCATTTTTGAAGGGCTGTGTGTTACAGCAGGGTTGGAGCACGCCTCGTTTGTAGGCCTTAAGATACTTTAAAACTGCACCTTTTTTGGAAGGATTAGTGGGATCTCCGGGAGTTAGAATATCGCGTTCGATGAGTCCTCCATGGCCTTCGTAGGGAAGTGAGTTTCTCCAATGGTTAATGTATAGAAAGACATCAGTGTCAACCTCAGGATGGCGGTAATTTGAGTTTGCATGTTCGTAAAACGATGGTTCTGGCTCTTTGGATTGTTTGCCTTGAGTTAGGACGGGTGAAAAACCGCTTAATCCAAAAATAACCAGGGCTGTTACAATCATTAAATATTTTTTCATATGCTCCCTCCTTTGTTTTTTTGCTTTAGGAAAACGATAGTTCGAAGTCTGATAAGAGACATAAAATTATTTTCTTTTTACTATGGTCAGTTTGACCTGTTTAAATTCCGTATTGCTTATATCATAAGTAAAAATTATGGTCAATTATTTGGATTCGTAAGGCACTTTTTTTAAATTGAAATTATTCTATGTAATAGAATATTAAATTTCAACTGCATTAATATAATGAGTGCAATATTTCTCTTTATCAGAAATCTTCGAGAACCTCTTCCAGATTAGGAGAGCCAACTTCCTCGATTTCATAGCGGACACGGAGGATTTTCTTGTTTGTTTTAATTACTCTGTTGATATCAATAGGAGTACCGCTGATGACAAGGTCACAATCGCTATTATTGATAGTCTGAGTGAGTTCAGCAATCTGTGCCTCTCCATAACCCATAGCTGGAAGGACTTTATCTAAATGAGTGAATTTCTCGAATGTTTTCTTAATACTTCCTACAGCAAAGGGTCTTGGGTCTATTATTTTTTTAGCACCATACTTATTGGCTGCAACGACTCCAGCTCCGTAAGCCATTTCTCCGTGGGTTAAAGTCGGCCCATCTTCGATGACTAAAACATTTTTGTTAGCTATTTCTTTTTCGTCAGTAACGAATATCGGAGAGTTCGCACGGATTATTTTTGCTTCTGGATTTACTTTTTTAATATTATCAAGGATAAGATCGATATTTTCCTTAGCAGCAGTATCAATTTTGTTGATAACAAGCACATGAGCTTTCCTGAAATTGGTCTCACCAGGATGATATAGGAGTTCGTGGCCAGGACGATGAGGATCAACAACGACAATATCTAAGTCAGGTTTGTAGAAAGAAAAATCGTTATTTCCTCCGTCCCAGAGAATTACATCTGCTTCTTTTTCTGCCTCTTCCAGAATAGCCTTGTAATTTACTCCGGCATAGACAACGATTCCGTTAGCGATATGAGGTTCATACTCTTCTCTCTCTTCGATGGTGCATTCGTGCTTGGCTAGGTCTTCATAGTGCGCAAAACGCTGTACTTTCTGTTTAACAAGATCTCCGTAGGGCATAGGGTGGCGAATCACTACCACTCTTTTTCCTTTATTTTTAAGAATCAATGCTATTTTTCTACTTGTTTGGCTTTTTCCACAGCCGGTCCTGATTGCACATACAGAAACCACAGGAAGCTTACTTTTGAGCATCGTCTCCTCTGGGCCTAAAAGTATAAATGTTGCTCCAGCTGCAAGAACCTCAGAAGCTTTATGCATTACATACTCGTGGGGAACATCGCTGTAAGAAAAACAAACTTCATCAACTCCGTGTTTTTTGATGAGAGAGGTGAGTTCTTTTTCAGGATAAATCGGAATTCCATCTGGATATAGCTTTCCTGCAAGAGAAGAAGGATACTTTCTGTCTTCAATGTCCGGAATCTGGGTAGCTGTGAAGGCAACAACGTAAAATTCTTCTTTGTCTTTAAAATGAACATTAAAGTTGTGGAAATCTCTTCCGGCCGCTCCCATAATGATGACTTTTTTCATGATTGTACCTCCTTTTTGATCTATCTTTATTCTAATTTTTTTTAAAAACCACTGTATAGCACAGGACTTCTGATTATGCAAGGCAAGTAAAAAGAAAAAATTGGAAGCGGTAAAAAAAAATATATATAAGCACCACTTTTGATTGACAGAAAATCTGGAGTTTGCTATAAGCATTAGGAAAAAATTGATTGATGAAGGTCAAACAAAGAATTATTTAATGCAACCAAATTGTTATTCCAATATAATATTAAAGAGATTAAGGAAGAAATGAAAGAATTAAAACAGGAGTATGTTAATAATGGAAATTAAAATAGTCTGGGGAAAAAATGAAGGAAAAACTTTAATAAGTTCTTTTGACAAGGCTCTGCTAAAAGCAGGAATTCATAACTTCAATCTAATTTCTTTAAGCTCGGTAATTCCTCAGGATGCTACAGTATCTGAAGTTGAAACCTATAAATCTTCTCATAAAGTAGGTGATATCTTGTATGTTGTAATTTCCAGTTTTAGTAGTAATAAATCAAACACTCAAATCTCGGCTGGATTAGGCTGGGTTCAAACCAAGGAGGGAGGATTATTCATTGAATCAAGAGGTGAATATGGCCAAAAAGAGTGTGAGGAGGAGATTAGTAAAGGACTGAGCGAGATGTTATCAGCCCGGGGCTGGAAGGGTGAGATAAAGATGAAGGTAGTAACTCACAAAGTAAGAGAAATTGCGAACGTGACCGTAGCAGCAGTTTATAATTTTGAATAAATCTACAGATGAATTTTGGCTCCTCGCTATTTCGTGTGGGTGTAACCGGACGAAGCTTATCTTCATGCCAGGGTACCGAGGATTGATTGCAGGAATTGTGGGGTTAAACTTGTCCGGGTCCCTTGGGCCCGTCCTGGAAGTGGATTCAACTTGTTGTTTGAAGCGATAGTGATGGTTTTGGCCAGGGAAATGCCTGTCATAACGAGGAGGAAAAAAATATGCATTTTCAACCATAAAAAGGGAAAAACACAAAAATGTTCCATAAATCCCTTTATCTTAAAACAGATTTAAATCAACAATTACTGGTTAGTTTTCTTTCAGTATTTTTATTGTTTTATAAAGTTGTCTAATAGTAGTTTATAGGCAAATTCTCTCATTCTATTGTCCTTCATTTTACATTCATCTATAACTTGGTCTTTTGTTTTATTTACTTCTATCAATTCCCCCAGATATTTAT
>JACUUK010000142.1 GCA_014859315.1 Candidatus Aminicenantota bacterium | reverse complement strand
GATTTCTTTTCCACTCTGCCGCCTAAATATTTGCCTAAGAATTCCTCCATAGCTCTGTAGAAATCGAATCGGTTTTCTTCATTTCGGAAGCCGTGACCTTCGTTGTCTTTGACCATATAAGTAACTTCGATCCCACGTTTTTTCAGAGCTTCCACGATCTGGTCGGATTCCTGTTTATTAACGCGTGGATCGTTTGCACCCTGAGCGACCAACAAGGGGACCTTAATATTATCAGCATGGAAAACAGGAGAAACTTTCTCGTAGAGTTCCTTATCCTTTTCTGGATGGCCCATCATTTCGTAGAACATTTCCCTCAAAGGTTCCCAGTAAGGAGGGATTGAGTTAATTAGTGTGAAAAGGTTAGACACTCCAACATAATCCACACCACAGGAATATAAATCAGGAGTAAATGTTACTCCTGCCAGAGTAGCGTAACCTCCGAAAGAACCGCCATAGATTCCAACACGTTTCGGGTCTGCAATGCCCTCGTTGATGAGCCATTTGACACCGTCTGTGATGTCATCCTGGATAGCAAGTCCCCACTGCTTGAACCCGGCTTCCCAGAATTTACGTCCATAACCTGTGGAGGTTCTGAAATTCATCTGAAAAACCGCATAACCTCGATTAGCAAGGAATTGAACTTCGGGGTTAAAGCCCCATCTATCTCTGGCCCACGGGCCTCCGTGAGGATTCACAACAACGGGTAGTTTTTTGGCTTTAAGCCCTACAGGCAAGGTTAAGTATCCGTGGATAGTCAGCCCGTCCCGGGATTTATAAGTAATGGGTTTCATTTCTGCCAATTCTTCTTCGTTTATCCAGGGGCTTACATCCGCCAGCTTGGTGAACTCATTCGTCTTGCGATTCAGGTAATAATAGGCACCCAGGGATCTATCACTGTAAGTCCTTACCATAACTTTTGTTTCATCTTTGCTCATATCAGTAACTACTACTTCATATCCAGGCAAACGCTCTTCAAGATCTTGTTGCAGTTGCTCTCTATCTTCATCAAAGAAATGATAATGTCTTTTGTCAATGATGTAGACAACTCCTGTAATTTTCTTTCGCTTATCCGATTTTAACAAACCGCTGACATCGACTTCGGGATGTTCAAATATTAACTGTGTTGTTTCTTTATTTTTAATATCATATTCATAGATTGCTGTTTTATCCCTGTCTATGTTGGAAGCAACATAAAAATTTTTGTTATCAAATGTAAAGAATAACGGTTGTAGAGTTTCTTTGAAATTGGTGGTGATTAAGGTTTGAAAATCATCCTTTTCGCTGTCTCTGTACAATACGCTTGTGTTGACTCCATCCGTAGTTTGAGCCACTCTTAAGTTGCCGTCATGATCGGTTTGCCATCCTACAATATTTCCTGGATTTTGAGCAATCATTTCCATTTCGCCTGTATTAACATTAATGCGGTAAGCATCAAACACGCGGGCATCTCTCTTGTTCATCCCAATCAACATGAGTTCATCATCCTCTTTCAGCTCATCAATGAGCTGAACTCGTACCTTCTCAAATGGTGTGAGTTCTTTTTCCTCAGAACCATCGATGTTGACTGCATACAATCTGAAGTTTTCATCCCCTGCTCTGTCCTGTACATAGGCAATACGATTATTATTCGCCCAAAAATAACCTGCAATATCTCTTTCAGTAGCACTTGTTATTCGAGTCACATCTTCTTCTCCGATTTTCTGAACATGGACGTTCAATCGATTTTCCCAGGGTTTCATGAAAGCCAAATGTTCGCCATCAGGTGAGAGTGAAAAACCAGTTTTTTCAGGATTCTGGAAAAAGTCCTCCATCGGGATAAGGCGAGACATCTTTTCTTTGGGAGCACATCCTAATATCAACATAGAGACCATTAGTAATAATAAGATAATTCGTGTGCGCATATTTTCCTCCTTTTTACTTGATCGAAATTTTTTGGATTATCCAATGAAAGAATTTATAACACAGGATAAATTTGATGTCAAAGATAGGCTTATTTTTGTCAAAGCAAAATGAAAATGTTCGGTTCTTAGCAAAGTTAATATGCCCTTTTTTATTATTCGCTAGATTACTCTCTAATTTCTACTGTGGCACAGGCATGTTTCTTTCTTAGATTTCTTGTCTGGCCGCCTCAACATATTCAAAATAGAAAAGATAACTTGAAATTTGGGCCAATTTTTTCTCTTAGAGCCCCCATTTCGGGGGTAAAATGGAGTCCCTAAGAGATCAGAGTGAAGATTTGTATTGGATGATACAGGTAGAGGAACAATTTTATACTCTTGTTAAAATTGTATACAGGTGGGTAAAAGCAGGTAATTGAAAATGAGAGAGGAAGTAAGGTAAAATTTACGAGGAACCGCATGACAAAGAGAGATCCGATTTGTGGAATGCACGGAACAATAGAAGCACACGGATACTATTTTTGTAGTGAAGCTTGTATTAGAAAATATGAAAAACTGCATGAGATAGAAAAGGGAAAATGTTATGTTTGTGCTGTCAAACCCAAGAAATGGTACAGAGAAAAGATTTTTCTGGTGATTTTTGGCTTAATCACTATTCAAATAATCCATTTTATTCTCGCTTCGCAAGATATAACAATATTCAAAGATTTGATCTCTTCTTTTCATGATTATGTAAAGATGATATGGGTGGCTGTTATTGTGGGGCTTCTTCTTGGAGGATTTATTGATTATTTTATCCCTAGAAAATACATCTCAAAATATTTAGCTCAACATAAAAAGAAAACAATTTTTTATTCTGTTGGACTGGGGTTTTTAATGTCTGCTTGTTCGCACGGAATTCTTGCTATATCGATTGAACTTTATAAAAAAGGAGCCTCTGTTCCAGCAGTAATTGCATTTTTATTAGCATCGCCATGGGCTAATTTGCCAATTACGATTATATTATTTGGATTCTTTGGGATAAAAGCATTACTGTTTGTTGGATTTGCAATTATCATTGCTGTAAATACTGGCTTGACTTATCAGGTGTTAGATAGAAAAGGGTTGATAGAAAATAATAAAAATATGGTTGAAGTTGAGGAAGATTTCTCGATTTTAAGGGATATCAAAAGAAGACGGAAAGAATATGAATTTAACGTAAAAAACCTAAAGAACGATACAATAGGAGTTTTAAAAGGTTCTTGGGAATTGGCAAGAATGGTTTTATGGTGGATTTTAATAGGGATGTTTTTAGCTTCGGTCGCCAGGGTATATTTGCCTCAAAGCTTCTTTATAAATTATATGGGACCAACTTTTTTTGGTTTGCTTGTAACCTTGGCTTTAGCAACAATCATAGAGATTTGCTCTGAAGGAAGTTCACCCCTTGCATTTGAAATTTTCAGACAAACCGCAGCTTTTGGAAATGCATTCGTATTCCTGATGGCAGGTGTAGCAACAGATTATACAGAAATCGGGTTGATTTGGGCTAATATTGGAAAGAGAGCTGCTTTGTGGCTTCCAATCATAACAGTTCCACAAATCATTGTTTTGGGATATTTATTTAATGTTCTTCTATAATCTTCTATAAGGCGAATACCACTCATGGATATTTTTTTCTTTTCTCCCTCCATTTCTTTTCTCCTTCCATAATATTCACTCCTTGCTGATAATTAATTGGGGACAGTCCCCAATAATGCAATCATGGAATAAAGAGATGAAATTTTTTGTCTAATATATTGTAAGGATATAGACAGATACTTTTCTTGTGATAAACTTATTGTAGCTAAAGTCAAAAGGAGACTGAAACTGAACGAAGAGGAGTTGATTATAGATGCGCGTAACGGGAATAAAAACGCATTTATGGAGTTAATAAAAAAATATGAAGCCCAAGTGGCGGCAACTGTGATAGGCATGTTGGGAAATTGTCCTGAGGCAGAAGACATTGGACAGGAAACATTTATCCGTTTTTACAAATCATTAGATAAATTTAGAGGAGAAGCCAGCACCGGCACTTATCTTACCCGCATCGCAATCAACCTTTCTTTGAATGAACTAAAGAGGAAGAAACGCCAGAGGCGATTGTTTTTTTCGAAATCTGATAATAAATTCGAAAATGTGCCAGATAAAAACAATCAAGAAGATGAAAGTGAGACAAAGAAAATTATTCGACATGCTATTCAAAAACTTGATCCTAAATTTCGGTCAGTTATTAC
>JACUUK010000019.1 GCA_014859315.1 Candidatus Aminicenantota bacterium | reverse complement strand
TAATTTAAGTCTCTTTGTGCAAGCAATGATTATTATCGATGCAAAAATAATAAGGCATAACACCTGAGGCCATAACACATAAAGCCCATTTCCTTTTAGGAAAATTCCCCTCAGTATTATTAGAAAGTATTTTGCCGGAACAAAATAGGAAAAAAATTGGATAATCCAGGGCATGCTGGAAACAGGAAAAATAAAACCTGAAAGAAATATAGATGGAAGAAACGTAAGAATCACAGACATCATGAAAGCCAGTTGTTGTGATTTGGTCACAGTTGAAACATAAAGGCCCATGCCCAAGCCGCATATAAGAAATATGCTCGAAATACAAAAAAGAAAAAATATATTCCCCTTCAAAGGAACTTTAAACAAGAGAATTCCAGTAGCAGACACCAAGAATAATTGAAGAATTCCCAGAAAAAAGTAGGGGGTTAGCTTTCCGATGATTATTTCATATGACCTTGCTGGAGTTGCAATGAGCTGTTCCATTGTTCCAACTTCCCACTCTCTTGCAATAGTCAATGAAGTCATCATGGCTGCAAGAATCATCATGACAGTTGCAATCAATCCTGGAACGATGAAATTTGTGCTGCGAAGCTCAGGGTTATACCATATCCTTGGCTCTAAATTAACAGGAGGAATGTATTCTACTGCGATAGGACTCACTTCATGTAGTTTTTCCCGAATTATGTTGGTTGAAAACATCTGGATGGCGCCTGAGGCGTAGCTCAAAGCAATTTGCGCAGTATTGTTATCACTTCCATCAATTAAAAGCTGAACAAAGGTATTTTTACCAAGAGATAAATTCCGGGAAAATCCAGAAGGAATTACCAGAACTATTTTAATTTTTCCATAGTCAAGAAATTTTTCAGGGTTGGAATAATTATTCATTACAAATTTAATGTCAAAATATTGGCTTGCTTCAATACGTGCGATTAGATCCCTGCTTAGTTGGGTGCTATCCTCATCCACAACAGCCAAAGGAATTTTTTGGACATCAAAAGTTATTGCATAGCCAAAAAGAATCAACAAAACGATTGGTAATCCCAATGCAAGATACAAACTTCTGGGGTCTCTTAAAATGTGGAGAGTTTCTTTCACTATTAGAGAAAATACTCTATTTATCATTTTCTTTTTTCTTTATGGATTGCAGAAATAAAAACCTCCTCTAAGGTCGAATCTGGCTTGTTTGTGTATTTAACCTTCAATTCTTTAGGGGAATCCAATGCGATAATTTTTCCAGAATAGATGATAGCTACTCTTTGACAGCGTTCAACCTCATCCATGTAATGAGATGTAATAAAAACAGTGGTCCCTTCTTCGGAAAGGCTGTGAATCAATTCCCAGAAATCTCTTCTTGAAACCGGATCAACACTTGCAGTTGGTTCATCCAGGAATAAAATTTCTGGTTTGTGTAGAACCGCACATCCAAGCGAAAGGCGTTGTGTTTCCATCCACCAGAGAGCTGTTTTGCAAGAGAACCTTGTCTGCCTTCAAGGCCTGCCATATTTAGAACCCATTGTTTCCTTTCTCTGTTTAAAGATTGAGAAAGGCCGTGTATTCCTCCGTAAAAATCGATATTTTCTTCAACAGTTAAATCCTGGTAAAGTGTGAATTTTTGCGACATGTATCCAATATTTTTTTTAATTTCTTCGGATTGTTTGTAGATATTAAATCCACTGACTTTCGCCTCCCCTGAAGTAGGCCTGATGATTCCACATAACATTCTAATAGTGGTAGATTTTCCTGCTCCATTTGGGCCAAGAAATCCGAAGATTTCACCCTTTTTTACCTTAAAAGAGATGTTGTTGACAGCGTTGAAGCTTCCAAATTTTTTTGTTAAGTTTTTAACTTCAATACTATACATTTTGATTCTAAGTTACTGTCCTTTAACAAGGGAAAAGAATGCATCTTCGAATGAGGGAGAAATTATTTTAATGCTTATTGGAATTATGCCTTGTTTTTCTAAAAATTCTTTTGTGATATATTCTGCTCCTTTTCCTGGCATAAATACTAAATGAAGAGTTTCCCCAAAGTGATACATGTTTTTTAAAAAAGGCAATTGAGACAGAAGTTTTTCCCTGAGAGGGCACTCGGTTCTTAGTTCAATAACTTCATCTTTAATTTCTCTTGTGATGCTTTCAGGAGAATTAAAATCTAATATTTTCCCTTCAAACATCAGCCCCACTTGATGACACTTCTGTGCTTCATCCATGTATGGAGTTGTTAACACAATGGTTGTTCCCTGGTTGTTGAGCTTCGAGAGAAGACTCCAGAGTTCTTTTCTTGATATAGGGTCTACCCCTGTTGTAGGTTCATCTAATAGAAGAATCTCAGGAGAATGGAAAAGATTACACGCAAGTGCGAGTTTTTTTTGCATCCCCCCAGAAAGATTTCTGGCTAACCAGTTTTCGAAAGGGCCCAGCCCGCTAAATTCAATCAACTCTTTTTTTCTGGATTGGAATACTTTTTTATTGACTCCGTAAAGTCTGGCAAAAAATTTCAAGTTTTCAGAAACGCTCAAATCACCATAAAGACTGAAGTGCTGTGGCATATACCCAATTTTTTCTTTAATAGATTTTGGATTTCTAAAAATATTGATGCCATTGACAAAGATATTTCCTGATGTAGGGTGGAGAAGCCCTATTATCAGGCGTAAAAGCGTTGTCTTTCCTGCAGCATCAGGCCCAATAATTCCAACTATTCTCCCTTTTTCAATTCCCAGGTTAATATTGTTGATGGCGGTTATTTCATTGAACTTTTTTGTCAGTTTTTTTACTTCTATCGTAAACATTTTCTATTTATTGCCCTTAACATACCTGACTAAATGGATAAACTTTATATTAACCGTAAGGTCAATAGCATTGTATGATTAATTATTCCTGAAGGATTCTTACATCTACAGGCATTCCTTGTTTAAGAATCCTATCCTTGTTTTCAAGATAAGATTTTATCATAAAAACAAGTTTCAGCCTTTCTTCTTTGGTCTGAATGTTTTTAGGGGCAAATTCCGCTTTATCTGAAATATAGTCAACCTTTCCTTTAAAGATGATGTCAGGGAAAGAATCACAGATAACCTCAATATTGCTACCGATTTTTATACGGCCAAGATGTCTCTCTGGAACATATGCCTTAACATAGGTTCGGTTTAAATCGATAAGACTAAAAAGGATATTTCCGGGGAAAGCAAGCTCTCCGCTTTCAACATGTCTTATTTCAAGATATCCGTCAATAGGCGATACGATTTTAGTATCCTGGATTTGTCTTAAAAGAAATTGTTCCTGGGCTTCGAGTTTTTTTATTTCTGCCTCTACCATTTCTATCTCTTCTTTTTCTCTTCCGCGAAATGCAAGTTTATAGTTTTCCTGAGCGCTTTCATAATGCTTTAAAGCTGTTTTTAACTTCAGGTCTGCTATTTCCTTCTCTATTTCTGAAACTGCACCTTCACTGAAGAGATTTGCCATGCGCTTCTGGTTTTTTCTGGCAAGCTCAAGTTCTTTTTCTGCTGTCTCTATTTGTTTTTCTGTAACAGCAATGATTTCCTTTTTTGTTCCCTTTTTGAATAATCTTAGTTTTGACTGCATGCCATCCAGACCTGCCCGAACTTGATTTAGCTGAATGCAAAGCTTTTCATCATCAAGAACACACAGCAAGTCTCCACTCCTGACAAACTGCCCCTCCTCAAAGAATATTTCCTTGACCTGGCCTTGAACTTGTGCCCGGAGTTCTATATCGATGGCTTCTATTAAGCCAGAAATTTCGAGCGCCTCAGGAATAGATGTTTTACTTTTACAATTAAATGTGAATATTTGAGATAAAAGAATAATGGCAAAAAAATAAATAAACGCGTATTTTTTCATGATTTCCCTCTGTTTTCTATAGCAAGTTAGAATTTTATCATCTTTATGTCAAGATTAAAAAAATTAATTGCCATTTAAAAATTAATGCTCATAAGATGTGAGGCCAAAATAACCGCCCTACACATGCGTACGACACAAAATTTAATAATGATTACAGGCAGTCTTTGTAAATTGACTTACGTATTTGCATCTGATAAAAATATGAAATAATCCAAAAAAAAGAATTGATTTTAAAAAGGAAGGAATATTAAATGCGAATAAAGAAATTTATAATAATCTGTATACCTGTTTTTATCCTAATCATTTCTGGACTATGGATAATTTTTTCTAATGGAAAACTGGCTTTGACTAAGGCTTCTGTTAAGCCAAAAATTGAAACAATCGAGGAAATCAAATCAAACCTTTCAAAATATGGAGATAAATTCTATGTGAATAGATTAATAAAGCAGGTAAAGAATATAAAATTCAATAAACAAAAAGGGTTTCGTTTTGTTGTGTTTGGAGATTCAAGAGACAACCTTGAAATTTTTCAGATGATTGTCAAAAGCATTAACGAATCACAGCCCCTTTTTGCCATAAATACAGGTGATATGACCCCATACGGATATTCTTTTGATATGGATAAATATCTATTTTCAACACTGGAAAAATATGCATCTTATCCATTCTTTCCTGTAATGGGTAACCACGACTGCCGAAGGGGGAGCCTGGCATATACATTTGTTTTTGGCGGGGATGAATCCAGGGTCTATCATTTTGACTATGGGAATTGCAGATTTATCATTTTAGATAATTGTGAAAGGGATAATGCTATGCCTTGGGATAAACAGTTAATGCTTGTTGACAGGTGGCTATCTGAAAAGAAAAATTATAGAAAATTCGTTTTCATGCATAAGACTCCTTCTGATGTAGATGTATGGGCATATCATGCTATGCCTCGTGAAATGTCTGCACCTTTGGTCAAGCTTATGTCCAAACATAAAGTTGACCATGTTTTCTGCGGCCATATTCATGCATATAGCACTGCAACATATGGAGGTGTTGAATACACTGTGACAGGAGGAGGAGGGGCTCCTCTCCATTCCCAATATGGAGAGTTGGGTTCTTGCTATCATTATGTAATTGTAGATGTGCTGCCAGATAAAATTGATATGAAGGTAGTACGATTTTTGCCTGCTAAAAAGTAAATCGATATTTAAACATGTAAAAGAGAAAGCTTTTAAATAAAGGAGAACGAGATGCCAGAACTCAGATTTGACCCCTTGCAGAACCAGTGGGTAATCATTGCAACAGAAAGAGAAACCAGGCCTTCTGATTTAGACTATAGAGCTAAATACAACCACGTTACGGCCTGTCCATTCTGCGAGGGAAATGAATCCTTAACTCCTCCTGAGATCTGGGCAATCCGAGATCCTAACACCTTTCTTAATTCTCCTGGATGGAAAGTAAGAGTTGTCCCCAATAAATTCCCTGCTCTGAAAATCGAAGCAACCGGAAGAAGAATAAAGACAGGTTTCTATGAAAAGGTTGAAGGAACAGGAACTCATGAAGTTATCATCGAAACTCCTGAGCATGATGTTGATCTTACTGATTTCACCCCAGAACAAACAAAGCTAGTCCTTTTTACATACCAGGAGAGATTGAAAGAACTTTATAAAAACCCTCTATTTAAATATATATTAATATTTAAGAATCATGGCAAAAGAGCAGGAGCATCTTTAGCCCACTCTCATTCACAGGTAATTGCGATGCCTATTATCCCAAGAAATGTCAGTCTAAAACTTCAAGTAGCGAAAAAACACTTTCAAAAGAAAAAACATTGTCTTATATGTGAACTCATTCAGCAAGAGAGAAAAAATAAAGTCAGGGTGATATCTTTAGATGGTAGATTTATTGCATGGACACCTTTTGCATCCCGGTTTCCTTTTGAAATTTTTATAGCTCCAATTAAACACAACCATAGGTTTGAAGAAATAGGGAATAATGACTTAGAAAGTTTATCCAAGTTTCTTAAAGATGTACTTTTACGATTAAAGAGCGTCCTGAATGACCCTCCTTATAATTTTATTTTAAATACTTCTCAAAATCTAAAAGCTTGTTCAAAGTCTTCAAAGGATAAATTGCCTGCCATTAAATACTATTACCATTGGCATATAGAGATAATTCCCCGGCTTACAAGAATTGCCGGCTTCGAGTGGGGGAGCGGTATTTATATCAATCCATGTGTTCCTGAAGCAGCAGCAAAATATTTACGGGACGTTAAGATTGTATAAGCAATAAAGGACTATACAGAAGCTTTGTTTAAGCTACCCCATTTTTCAAGCAAATATGGTTTCAAATCTTCAAAGACCTGTGCCTGTTGGTCTATTATTTCCTCTGCTTCTGCAGTGGTCATTTCTGAAGTTTCATTGATGAATGAAGCAACACATGCATAATAAAGGGGCCTCATAATATCAACAAGTTTTCCCCGGTCTCTTTTCCACCGGTGAAAAGTCACTGCAAAATCATAGACAATCTTTGCCCAGTCTTCTTTAGGAATTTGAAATTGATTTGTATTATTTTTTTGGGAAAGATTTTTGAGCACAGCAAAACTCTGTGGGTTGATAATTCTCTCCCAAAGTGCAGAAAAGTTGTTAAAACCTTCTTTAAAATTTCGGATCATTCCATGGATATCTACAGAAAATTCTTCGACTTTGCCATTGGTCGGTTTTCCATATACGGGAACAGGAACGCTTCTCTTGATGTTTTTCCATTTGTCTTCATATATTTCCATCAATTGAAAAATTGTATGAACCACTTGTCTGAACATTGGTCCAAGACTTTCTACCGGGTCTTTAACATCATGGACCTTTGTCCCAAGAAAAGCTTGTGCTATAGATACATCCTGCATTATGGCTGAAAATGTCATCCAGATGTCAATTCCAAACTTGGCAATATCTGTCATCCATATGTCTTTTTCATGATAAAAATAGTAATTGACCATTTTCCCAGAAAGCCCAAAATCTCCTCCAATTGGCTGGCGTATCCTTTTCCCGAATAATGCACGTGTCAGGTTATATGCAATATTATTTGTGATTGTGGCATCATATTTGTAACGGCTGTATATTGGGGCAACAAAGTCATGATTGTGAGCAAGAACAGGATCACCAAGCGCTTTAACCCATTCAGGAGTGATGCTTCGCAAATCAGCGTCACACAAGATACATGCCTTAGCATTTAAGTAATTGACTGCTTCAAATATCATCCGAAGAGCGCTTCCTTTACCAGGAATACCCCGATATATAGTCACAATCTTTTCAATGTAAGGGGAAACTGTTTTTTCCTTTGCAAGCTCTCTTGTGTCGTCTGTTGAACCGCCATCTGAGATGATAATCACTGATTTCAAGTCTTTATAATACTTGGCTATACCCTCGCTTGCACTGTCGATAACATGCTCTATAGTAGAGTCATTATTAAAGCATGGAATTCCTATAACAAGATCAACTTTGTCGATTTTTTCAAGTCGTCTTATTGCCCAAGGCCGAAGTGCTGTATGGAATTTCATTCTTTTAACGTGTCATCCAGGATTGATTTTTCATAGTTAAAGCTGCATAAGGCACAATCCACCATAAGCAGAAAGCCGTAATAAGAGCATATGGAATTCCATAGAGAAAAACAATACTCTTATTTGAACGAAGATAGTAGAGAGAAAGAAGAAAACCAGCAAAAATCAAAAAGGCCATGTGCCGGAGAATAAAGCCAGGAAAAACAAGAAACGAGTAACTCGCAAGGCCAAAAGAGAATATATGGAAGGGATGCAGCAAATTCAAAAAGAAGAAATCGATAACAGGAAAAACACGGTGTTTTGACCTGTAGTTTGTAAACATAAACTTGGCAAAAAGAATAGATTCACGTATATAACTCCGGGTCCAGCGGATGTACATTCTGCTCATCTTGGAAAAAGTTGAAGGAACCTTCGTGTAAACAACGGCATTAGACTGAAACCTTGTCATATAGCCAGCCTTGAGAATCTGGGTAGTAAGGGCTCTGTCTTCCCCATAAGTGCAAGGAACATTGCAAAACTTCTGGTTCATCCATTCATGGATGAATCTCTTCAATATATGCTTCCTGTAAGCAGTGAGAGCTCCTGGACAACAGAAAACAGAGCCATATACACTTTGGTAAGCTCTGCCGAAATTAAAGGAGATGGAATAACGGATAGCAAGCATCCTTGTAAGGAAATTTTCTTTATCGTTCAAAACTTCGACTCTTCCAGAAACTGCGCCAGTATTTTTGTCTTTGATAAGAGGAATAACAAGATTCTTGATTGCGTTCCTATCTATACGGCTATCAGTGTCAACTGTTATGATGATATCTCCTTTTGATTTTTTTAATCCAGTATAGAGAGCTTTTCTTTTTCCTAAATTTTTCGAAAAATTTATTACTTCAAGCCTGGTTCCGTATTTTTGCTTTGCCTTCAACATATTGTAAAGAGTAGAATCTGTTGACCCGTCATTTATGCATATAACTTCTAACCTTTTCTTTGGGTAGCTGCATGTAAAAATAGATTCAATAGCTGATTCTATTAATTCTTCTTCATTTAAAGCAGGCATGATTACAGATACAATTGGCCATTTTACTTTTTCTTGTGGCGCAACGGCCATGGGCTTGTAGTGAAACCAAAGAATTGTCCTGAAAATAATGCCACTAATCACAATGATTGCAGAAATCAATAAAGGATAAGTCGATAATCTAAGAATCCAGGTGCTTCGTAGAAACTCGGCCCACAGATGAAAAATGTGGAATTTAATTGAGATTATTAAGATGAATGAGCTTATTGTTATTATGAAAAAAATAAGTAAAGGGTCAATCTTTTCTTTGAGGCAAGGGATAGTAATAACTAAATTCTTATCAGGAGTTTTTAAATCAGTTCGAACTAATGTTTCTTCAAACATAAATACCCTTATCTACTTATAAAAAAGATACTATCTTGCAAAAAAAATATAAACACTTATTATATTGAAAGAATATATTAAATAAGAAAAATCAAGTCAAGGTTTAAAATAAAATTTATTAACATATTTTACATATTCCACCTGTAAGAAAACTTAATAAGAAAGATGTTGTCTCCAGGTGCAGTCAGAAGATCACCCATGTCACGGCTAAAATCAAAGTCTCCAGGGTGTGTATAATCAGCTCTGTTCTGGGTCCATACTACATAGAGTAATGACCCGGGTAAATATTCCCATCGTAAAACCATTGTGCCACGGAGGGATTTAACATTGAAATTCGGGTTACTAAAAGCAAATGCTTTGCTTGGGCCTGTCCCGTCGGGGTCAATCGTATAGATGTCATTTGCATAGCTTATAGTAGATGCTCCTTCACCATAGATATTGTAAAGAGGGCTTTTCGGTTTTGCGAGCTCCCTGAATTGATCGTATTGTCCTATAGCGAGAAATGGCTGTAGATAAAGTTGAAGAGTCATTTTGGGTGTGAATGTCCAGTTGACTCGAATTTCAGATGAGAGCGTTCTCTGTTGAATCTTTCCAAAGACGTATCGATTGCCAAAGGTCTCTGTCATAAACGGATCAATTACTTTTGTTACCCATTGAATTTTAGAATTTCGGAATGAATAATCAGGGCCAAAAGAAATACTGAAATTGCTTCTTGGTTTCCATCTCAAAGAAAATCCGCCACTCCAGCTGAATCCCTGAGTAGGCCTTAAATAATGACTTGAAAAGATTGATAGTATAATGGGTTTTCTGCTGTCAGAATAGGAACTGAAATTGATTTGTCTCCCAGAATGAATCAACGCCAACGGTCCGCCTCTTGTTAAAGTATTGCTTATGGTTTCAGGGTTATAAGCATACATGGTTTCTATTCCCCAATAATTCAAAAACTCTGCGCTGATAATTGCTAAATACCCATCCCAGGTTTTATTTCCGCCAAAATCATAACTACGAAAAGGAGCAGCTGCAACCATCCAACTTCTTAAGATTTTTCCTGGTTGGGGCTGCCTGTATCCAATGACGACATGGCCATTGATAACATCTGATACTCCATACTGAAAACCTGCATCATTAGGATCAAATCCAGGAGAAAGGGCACCAATAGCCACATTACAAAGAAAATTACCTTTCTGTTTATTAAGTACAAAACGACCACCCCATCCACTTAGTATAGTAGCATCTGGATCTAACGTTACATGAGAAGAATCCGGCCGCTGGAAATAGTGAAGAGAAGATTTTTGAATATTCAGGATTGTTGTTTCATTTCCTTCTATATATGTGCTGCCAAACCATCCAGATATCACCCACACACGGTCTTTATCCAGAAAAGTCCAGCCGTCTACTGCAAGGCTGAAAGCCCTGTTGGATAATAAGTTTGAAAGTGTTTCGGTGCGCAGGTCCCGAATCACTGAAGTGGAAATAAACCCAATGCTCTGAGCTCCACCATTGAATTCTTTTTGAGCTCGAAGAACACCATAATATGAGAATGGCTCAACTTCTTCCTCAAGATGGTTACCATTCCAGTCAATTTCTGCATACTCCCGTGCTGTGAAAGCATTGATAAATCCAATGTTCCAATCACTACCAAGTTTTCCAGTAAGTTTAAAAGCCCCAAGAATCGTTGTTCTGTCAGGGAAAGAAACATGTCCGTCATTAGAAACATAACCCTGGGGCTGCCTGCCTATTCGGCGGCTGTAGAACATGGAAGGGGAGTCCCAGTTAATGTTTACATTATTATTGATTCCTCCCTGGCCAAATGTATTAAATATATCTTTGCCTTCGATAAAAAAAGGCCTTTTTTCTGCATAGTAGGTTTCATAATCTGACAGATTAATAACGGCCGGGTCAACTTCAACCTGACCAAAGTCGGGATTGATAGTAGCATCGAGCGTAAGATTACTTTTAAGACCTATTTTCATATCTAATCCGAGATTACCAAGGAAATTTTTTCCTGTTTCGAAAGGATTCCCTGGCTCTTTAGGCCTAAACTGGGCGCTCCCTACAGAGTAGGGAAGTAACTCAATATGGCGTCCAGGTCGAATCCCTTTGATTCCAACAAGCTTTGCAAACCTGGATACATATCCGCTTTCCTCTTTTGGAATCCAGACAAAAGAAACCTTCTCGTTTTTTCGCTTGATGATTCTTTGAAAATTTACTCCCCATACATGCTCTTCTTTTTTAGGGAAGCGTAATTGATTAAAAGGAATCTTGACTTCAACCGTCCAACCTTCATTATTTCGGTGTGTTGAACAGCTCCAGACACCATCCCAGGTATTACTTTTCCATTCATCATTAAATAGAGTCCAATCTACTATACATCCAGAAGGATTAACAGCGAACTGGAATCCAGTTCTATGGTCGTAGTAGGGGTCAATCGCAAAGATAAACCAATCTGATTCACCAAAATTATCCCTTCGTTCTAATCTGCTTAAAATTAGCTCTGGTTCTGAATCAAAAAGACGAGCCGCAACATAAAGTGCTTCGTTGTCATATGCAATCCAGACTGTTGTTTTTTCAGTTGGAGTGCCTCCATCTATGGGATCGGATTGAATAAAATCGTTGTATCCTGAACCATTCCAGACGCCCTCTGAAAGAAAGCCATCAATGACTATAGGTTCATTTATCCTTACAGCTTGAACAACCTTTTGCTCTAATGCCTTAGAATCTTTGGCTTCAGAATGCCATGAAAAAAACATAATACTTAAAATAATTAAAAGTATGAGTGCGGGATATTTTTTCATTCTATAACTCCTATGATTACTTAATGTGAAATTTTTTTGCATTTATAGATTAATATGTCTATATGTTATCCCTTGTATAAAATTTTCATAGATATTTTTCATAAGATTATCTATAGTTCACTAACATAGACGAAATAGAAGGGCCTTTGGTTTACAAGTTGTAAGAAAAAATTTATTGTAAGGATAAAAAATCAAAAAACAATGTCTTATTAAGCTATTGAACGAATTCACTAACTTGACCTTATAAGGCATAGAATTCATCAAGGAAATTATCGTATTATTTACTCGATTAACCATTATGAATTAACGGTTTGGGTTATAAAAGTTAGACATAGAAGTGATGTATATCGAAAGCTAACAAAAAACTGAAAACGGATATCAGGATAGAATCAGAGAATTTAGTTTAAGACCCAAAAAGCTCAGTCCTCAATTCTTTGATCATCTTTTTGGCAATTTCAATGGCGTTGAGAGCAAGAGTGCATGAGTACATGGTCAAGAACTTTCTTCCTAAAGTTTTATCCTTTTTCAATAGCTTAAGAGCTGCTTCTTCAATAACAGATTGCATAGCATACTCTTTTGTCTCGTAGTCTTTCCAGACTGTCTGTACTTTTTTTATATTTTTTTTGTAATTCAAATCTACCAGATTTTCTAATGTATTAAAAATCCAAAATGCTTTTTCTGGGTCATAATCAAATGTACCAGGTGAAGGGTTAAAGTGAAATTCTACCGTCAAATTCTCTTTAAGGTCATACTGTTTATAGTAAATTTCAGGAGTTTCTGTAATCCCTAAATACCATGGAGTAAGAACGCTTGAACAGGACGCAGCAGTGGTTCTCCAGTAAATACAACCAATCTCTGGTGGAAGCCAGTTTCTTAATTGGAACACAGCAACTTCCTGGTTATATTGACTGCAAATACATCCATCACCTGAATTCATGAGGTCATGCGGGGAGCCTAATTTATATGCTTCTGTTTTATCAAACTCGGTTCCCTCAAGATGATCACTCAGTATATCTCTCATGTCCTGCACTGTAATTTTACGGTTTGCCTTAACTGAAAAAGGAAGGTTTCCCTTGACAGGCAAGGGGATATATTTCCCAGTCACAAGACATTGACCTCGCCACTGTCTGGCATCGCAACCATATTTAGTTTCAAACCAGCCTTTGTTGGGTTTGTCATATGCATCCTTGTAATTAAATGGTTTATTGCTTTCAGGATCATACCAGCCCCTTTTTACTGCATATTCAATGAGATCTGGTGAAGCTAAAAAGTTATCGGTGTCTTCCAGGTTAACTTCGCCTATTATATTTACATTTGCTAGTACGACCACCTCGTCATCAGGGACCCTTTGAGCTACCCAGTGTTGACCTGCGGCCATTGATAATATCCAGGCTTCATTTGGGTCTGCTATCACAAGTGTTACACCTGAAAAATTATATCCGAATCGTTTGATTAGTTCTCCAGCAATAAGCACACCATCTCTTGCTGTTTTAGCTCTCCGTGCAATCTGACGCCTTAACATGTATCCAATACCGCCATCTTTTATGTCTCCACGCTTTATTAATTCATCTCGCGAGTCTTCTATAGTATGGGTACCATCGCTGGCACAGGCAACTCCCCATTCATTAATATAGGTGTCGCTGCCCCTTGAACTAAAGTTTTCAGACCATATAAATGAATAGCTCTCACTAACATCCGGATATGTGCCGCCATGATAGAGTTTAATCATATCGCCAGGTTTATGTTTAATTCTTGGCACAACCCGAAAATTCAGGAACCTTTGGCCGCCATTTAGTTCACTGTGGGCAAACATTACAGATCTGTCTGCTGTCACCTTTTTTCCTGCTACTATTGCGTAACAGGCGAATAAAGAAGAAGATGTTAATGCGATTACCAGCATGGATGCGAAAATACGTTCAAATACATTCTTCATATTAATTTTCCTCCTTCTTGTATTTTTATTTTAGTCTGATGATTAGTTCTGTTTATATATTAAGAAAAAACAGACGTCAAATATATGGTACATGTTCACTATTAAAAAATGAATTGGATTTTTCTTTTTTATATTCACTATGAGAGTTTCAAACTAATAAACATTCAACTAAAATACTTGAAATTGATGATGTTTTATTTAATAGTAATGGTTATTGTTTGTAAAAGGTTAAGAAACTTTTGTGCAGGGAGGAATGATGAAAAAATCATGCTTTGTTCTTATCTTTGGTTTATTGTTTTCTTTTCTTTCTTATTTTCAATATGGATACTGTCAAAACACTTCTGATGACTTAAGTAAATTATTTGAAATACTCGAGTGGAGATGTGTAGGACCGGCTGTTATGGGAGGCCGTACAGTAGATATTGATGTTGTGGAGAAAAAGCCATGGATTATTTACGCAGCAATAGGCCCAAGCGGTGTTTGGAAATCAGAAAATAATGGAATTACCTGGATTCCTATTTTTGAAAAAGAAAACACTGTCTCTGTAGGAGATATTGCTGTATCACAGTCTCATCCAGATATTATTTGGGTAGGGACAGGCGAGGCAACATGCCGAAATAGTGTAACAATTGGCGATGGTGTATATAAAAGCACAGATGAAGGAAAAACATGGACCAATATGGGACTTAAAGAAACCCGGCATATAAGCAGAATAATCATTAATCCTGGTGACCCAAACATAGTTTATGTGGCAGCAATGGGACACCTTTGGGGGCCAAACAAAGAGCGCGGCGTTTATAAGACAATAGACGGAGGAAATTCCTGGAGTAAGGTCCTGTATATAGATGAAAATACAGGCATTGCTGATTTGGCAATAGATCCTTCTGATAGTCTCATTCTCTATGCGGCTACATATGAGCACCGACGGTTACCATATTATTTTTCCAGCGGAGGTCCAGGAAGCGGGCTTTATAAAACTTCAGACGGCGGAAAAACATGGAAGAAACTTACCAAGGATTTGCCCGAAGGGGTCATGGGGCGCATAGGAGTGGCCGTGGCTCCAAGCAACCCAAACGTTGTTTACGCACTAATAGAACATAAAGACGGAGGAATATGGCGCTCTGAAGACAAGGGAGAAACATGGACAAGGACATGTGATAAAAAAACATACAACCAGGTGAATTTCCGTCCGTTTTATTTCAGTCACATCCGGGTTGCCCCTAATGATGATAAAGTGATTTATGTGTTTTCTTTGGGGTTGTATGTATCTTACAATATGGGAAAGAGTTTTAAACCCATATCAACAGGGACCCACCCAGACCACCATGCCCTATGGATTGACCATTGCAATCCTTTTCATTTGATAGACGGGAATGATGGGGGAATTGATATTACATATGATAGAGGCAAAAACTGGCAAAGTATTCAAAACATGGCACTGGCTGAGGTGTATCAAATTGGATTTGACATGAGAAACCCATATTACGTGTATTGTGGTTTACAGGATAATGGTGTTTGGGGAGGCCCAAGTGCAACATTGGACACAAGAGGCATTTTAAATGATGATTGGTATGTGGTTGGAGGAGGGGATGGATTTTATGTACAGGTCGACCCGTCTGATCCAAATACTATATATGCTAATTCTCAAATGAACGGCCTCTATCGATTTGATTCAAAAATCTTGAGAGGCAAAACGATTAAACCTCAGACTTCCATCAAGGAACCTCCATTTCGGTTTAATTGGAACGCTCCGGTTTTAATTTCCCCACATGATCCAAAAACGATTTATACGGGTGGGAACCATCTTTTTAAATCAACTGACCAGGGAAAATCATGGGAGATAATTAGCCCTGATCTTTCTACTAATGACACAAAGAAATTGAAAGATTCAGGTGGTCCTATTACACCTGATAATACAGGGGCAGAAATTCACTGCACAATAATCACTATTGCTGAATCTCCAGTGCAAAAAGGCGTGATTTGGTGTGGGACTGATGACGGGAATGTCCAGATTACGCGAGATGGAGGAAAAACCTGGACAAATGTTGTGAAAAACATCCACGGCCTTCCTCCAAATACATGGTGCTCAAGAATCGAAGCATCTCATTTTGATGCAGGGACTGCTTATGTTGCTTTTGATGGGCATCGTTATGATGACTATAACACCTATGTCTACAAAACCACAAATTATGGACGTAACTGGACTTCAATAAAAGGGAACCTGCCTTTTGGATGGGTGCACGTTATTCGAGAAGATTTGAAAAACAGGAATCTCTTATTTGTTGGGACAGAATTTGGAATCTATGCTTCTTTGGATAGAGGAAAGAACTGGTTTTCTCTTATGAACAACTTGCCAACCGTGGCAGTCAGGGACATTGCCATTCATCCAAGGGAAAACGATTTAATCATTGGAACACACGGCAGGGGTATCTGGATTTTAGATGATATAACACCTTTGCAAGAAATAGATGATAAGGTCTTGAATTCTGATATTTTCTTATTCACTATTAAACCAGCCACTCAGTTTATTGTCTCCTCTTCAGGAGAATCCTTTTCACGACCTATTTATACAGCACCGAATCCTCCATATGGAATGGCTATTACTTCATATTTTCACGAAAAACCTAAAGAAAAACCTAAGATTTTTATTAAAGACAAAGATGGTGAAAAGATTTTTGAGATAAGATTGAGAACAAAGACTGGCCTTCAGAGGGCAATGTGGAATTTACAATATGTCCCACAGACAAAAGAAGGGGAAATTATTAAACCTTCCCCCTTGGGTTTTGTGGCTGCTCCAAATGTGCCTCCTGGAGAATACACTGTAGAACTTGTTCTTGGTGATAAAAAGATGGAAAAGAAAGCACTCGTACTTTCTGACCCCAGAATATCGATCTATGAAGAGGACATGGCCTCACAACGAGACGCTATGGTAGAGATAATGAGTATTTCAAGAAAAATCGGGCTTTCTGTAACTTCCATAAAAAACCTGAGACGCCAGATTGATAAGCTAAACACAGAATTAAGTAAACAAGAAAAGGTTCCTGAGATGGTTTCTTCTTCTATAAAAGAATTTGACCAGAAGTTACTTGAAGTTGAAGAAGTAGTAATTCCAAAAGAACTTGGCTATAGAGGCTCTATGGAGATGGCCTTAAGAGGGGGTTCCCTGGCTCAACTAATTATGTTCTTAGGCTATTCTATCGGAAATTATCCTTCAAAGCCCACTGAAACCGAACTTTTAAAAATTCAAGAATATTCAGACGAAGTTAAAGGAATCATTGAAAAAGTGAATAATTTGATTACAATTGAGCTTGCTAAATTCAATGAAGTTTTATCGTCAAATAACTTAAAGCCATTAAAAGCACCAAAGACAGTTAAATAATAGAAGTTGAATATAAGGAATATTACAAGTTTACGTTTCTCGATATGTGTGTTTTTTCTGAGTAAAAATTAATCCTGAATGAAATTGACTTTCTCGGTACCATCATAATCGATTCCGTAAGTCTTACTCCGATTTTCTCTGCAGGAAGCTTTTGGAAAATGAACTTCTGTCCTTCAAGCCCCCAGCTTTTATAACCAGGACTGTAACGTTTACTGGGCCACAAGTTCATAAATCTCGCTTTTTTTGCCAAAATATCATCCATCTGCTGGGCAATGGATTCAACTGCCTCAGAACCCATTGCATCTAAAATCAGGCCCCTGAGAAGCTCATTTTTTGCCATTAATTTAGATACTTCTCTTTCAAGTTCAGGGCCTATAGTACAGATGCATAATGCTAACTTTTCTGCATCTTTGAATATAGAATGCTGGCTTGTCTCTTCGTATGGGATGATAGTGTATAGTGCAGTCGGATGGATAAATGAGGGCAAGCGTTCTTTTTCTTCGGTAATAGCTTTCTTTATGGAAGAGTTAACCTCAGATTCCTTTGATTTAAGCCCAATACAGCGCAAAATAAGTTTATCATCTAATTGAATTTTAAAGTTTTTTATAATCTCTATAGAATCTTTTTTCATTTCGCTACAAGATTATCATAATTTTAAGTAAAAAAATTTAACATCCTGTTTAATTTAACAATTTATCATGAAGCAATTATTTCTGGAAGACTATCCAAACCATTATTTCTTGCATCTTGAAGCATAATGCGGTGCAGCTCCTGCCTAATTTCCTCTGGAAGGAGGAAAGGAGGATTTTCTTTAAGAAGTTTCTCCAGTTCATCTGATGCACGGTCCGCTATCGACTTCCCCCCAAAAGAGACCCAGGCATCATAAGTATCTCTATCAACAATTTTAGGGAAAGAATGTTCCTGGCGATACCATTTGCGAGTATGAGGTTGAGTCAGGAATTGGAAGCCTTCATAGAAGTTTTCGAAAAGGTTCAGTGCAATCGGTTCATCTCTCTGGATGATTCCGTCAATTAGACGATATGCCATCCGGCAGATTTCCTCATCGATTAAAAGTTTCTCAAGACTCTGACAGCTTTCAAAATCCATCATTCCAGCTCCTGAAACAACGTTTATCCCACTGAGAGCTGCAAGAACAGCCCCTATTCCAGATTCGAATCCAGCTTGAGAGTCATTTATTTTCGAATCACTAAGCCCCATATATGCATGTGTTGGAAGTTTAAGGTGCTTTCCTATCTGGGCATAGGCAGAATCAATCATCATGGTCTCGATTGCTCCCATTGGAGTCGTGCCCTTTCTCATATCGAAACTTGATGGGGATCCGCCAAAAATAACTGGTGCTCCTTTGCTTGCAAGCTGACAGATTACAAGGCCAGATAAGTTTTCTGCTACATGTTGTACTAATGTGCCAGTGATTGTTATCGGAGAGGTTGCTCCTGTCATTCCCATAGATATTAATTCCGAAGGAATGCCAGATCGGGCACAGTCAATCAGACTTTGAGTCGTTAGGTTGCTCCATTTTAGAGGAGGGGAGGGGCAGGCATCAAAAATAGCTAATGGCTTTTCAGAAAGTTCTTTTTCGCTGCCTCTAACAGCTTTCAGCATCTCATGCATTGGCTTAAATCCTTCAATGTGAAATGTGCCAGTAACAACTGGTTTTGATGAAAACTGAAGGCCAATGAACAATCTATAGGTATCAGAGATGATATCAGGGATGTCACTGCTTATAAGGCCTGTGCTTTGAAAATGAATATGTTCCAAACATTCAGTAAGCCGTACAAATCTAACCAAATCCTGGGTATTGGCTCTGCGTTCTTGCTTGGTAGAGTGATCAAGGATAGTAACAGCAGCTGAACCTGGGTTAAAATGTACCTCATCGCCTCCAACAATATATTCCTTTTCTCCCGAACGATCGTACAATTTAATTACAGAAGGAGTAGATGAAAGAGCATCAGAAACAAGCTCAGGCGTAATGTGGGCTCTTTTCGAAGGTTCATCAACTTTCATGTTGGCATCCCTCAGAAGTTCTAATGCTTCGCTGTTTTCTATAAAAACACCTTGTTTTTCGAGGATAATGAGTGCCTCATCAATTATATTCTTTATTAATTCATCACCTAATAACTTTAGTTTTGGTCTTATTTTTGGAATCATAGGTCTTCCTCTTTTAGTTATTAAGTAAGTTTTTCATGACCTGGACTGCAGCCATAGCATTTTCAGCATAGCCGTCAGCACCTATGTCTTCAGCCCATTTTCTGTTTACAGGAGCTCCTCCAACCATTACCCTGAATTTCCCGTAAAGGTTTTTTTCTTTCAACATTTCAATCAATCTTTTCTGTCCAAGCATGGTAGTTGTAAGAAGAGCAGAGAGACAAATGAAATCAGCATTTATTTCTTTTGCTTTCTCTATAAATTTATCAAGTTTAACATCCGCACCAAGATCTACTACCTCAAAGCCATTGGCAGAAAGCATTGATGCAACAAGGTTTTTGCCAATATCATGTATATCTCCCTCCACAGTGCCAATAACGATTTTTCCATAAGATTTTGTTGATATTTGACACCTTTCGAGTTCTGGCTGAAGAATGGCCATTGCTGCTTTCATGCATTCTGCACTGGTTATTAACTCAGGAAGAAAATATTCGCCTTTTTCCCATAATTGCCCAACCTTTTGAATGCCGGGAACAAATCCTTTCTCTATTACTTTTGTTAGTTCCATATTGTTTTCTATGGCATATTTTGCAAGTTTCTCAGCTTCCTGTTTGTTTCCATCTATAATAGATCTTTCCATCTGAGAGAAGATTTCGATTTTGTTCATAGCAGCTCCTTTAACAATTGTTAATTTTTTTAGAAGAACTTAAAACAATACCCTCTTTATATCAATTTAGATACTCATTTTTGCGATAAACCTAAATTTAAAGCTATCATATATTCGAATTGATATTGCTGATTCCATGTTATAGGTTTTGTATCATTGAAGCCAAAAAATTAATTCTATATCTTATGAAATTAGAAATCAATAAAAATTTCGCCTCTGAAACTCATTTGATTTGTATTTGAGTTTCCGTCAAATTTTAATGAAAAACGACAAAAATAAATTTCAACTTTTTGCTATTTTATTCGACTAATATAAGGAATTAGGGATAAGCCGGACACATCTTTATAGGCTTTTAAATAAGCATAATGATTAAATGTTACACTTTTTGGGTATCAAATCACTCTAATATCATGATAATAAATAAGTTGCAGGCATATTAAATTACACAATGTAACATATGTTACAACATGTTCCAGGTTGCACTCATCTAATTAACAGATAACAAATGAGTTAGGGGATTACATAAGGAAACAAGTGTGACATCTCGTCCTTATTTTCCATTTCCCAATTTCTGATTATAAACAGATATTTCTATTAATTTCAATCACTTAATACTTTTTAGTCAACTTGGCACGAGATTTGCTTACAAGTTAATTGAAATTAAAATCAAGGAGGTTGACATGCTTAAAAAGAAAAGTTATTTAGGGGTACTTACTATTTTAATTCTATTATTAATTACAATAGTACCCAATCCATTATTTTCAGCAGGATGTTTTAAGGAGTTTGAAAATTGTATGGCCAATGTTCGCACTTCTTTCTTGGGCGGATTTATAGACGCTTTAGATTGTGAAGCAGAATTAGTTTCTTGTCTTGTACATATGGTTAAATAATAGGGTTAATTAAGGGAAGAGGAGAGTTCCTGTGATGGGAATGTCTTCTCTTCCCTATATTTAAAAAATGAGCAAAAATTCAAAAGTCGTCACCTTCATTTTTATTTTATGCATTGCTTTTATTACTTGCAGAGAAAAAAATGATGCCATAGAGTTTATTATTCCAATAGAAGAAATCCTCTCGATTGAAAAAGAAGATGACCCAAATTATTCTTTATATTTCCCTCAAGATTTAGAGGTAGACCCAAAAGGAAATATTTATTTAGTAGATACTTTTAATAGCAGAATACAAATATTTGACAAAAGGGGTAAGTATTTAAAGACAATCGGGAGAAATGGTAAAGGCCCATTAGAGTTTGATAAGCCCGAGGATATATTCATAGATAAGAGAAAAGATAGAATTTATATCGCTGATACTAGGAATCTTAGAATACAGGTAAGTTCTTTGAAAGGAGAATTTATTACTCAATATAAATTAATGTTTGCTCCTCAACAAATTGTAGTTATTGGACCTTTTATGTATGTAAGTAGATTCCCTTCGAATAGAGTATTTGGAGAAGGGGAAAAAGAAAGATATTTAATCAAGAAGTTAGATAATAAAGGCAAAATAATTAAAGAATTTTTAATGCCTGTGGATACCGGGTACATCATTCCAAATTTACTTGTAAATATGTTGTCCATTACTACTGATAGAAAAGAAAATTTAATATGTGCCCATACATTTGGAGTTAATAGGATTTTAAAATTTGATAAAGAAGGGAATATACTGTTTAAATTTCAAACTTTATACAAGGCGTCAGAATGGGCTAAACCGAGTTTCTTTTTCAATATTGATTCTGAGGAAGACATGGATAAATTTGCATATATTGTTGCAGATATTGCATGTGACATTAACAATAATATTTATGTTTTATCTGGTAATTTAAAAAAGAATGAAGATGGAGTTTTTGAGAAAGGAAGAGAAATTTATAAATTTAACCCTTCAGGAAAATATTCTGGTACAATAATTTTGCCTGTATCTGGAAAAATTATTTCATTTGATGAGGAAAATAGGCTATATGTAATAGATGAAAATTTTATTATTAGAAAATACAATATAATAATTAAAAATTAACTTATGAATAAAAAAAAGAGCTTAATTTTTTCTTCAGTACTATTAATTTTTTTAGCGATTTCAGGTTTGTGGGTTTTAAAGTTATATAATGAAAATTCAAAATTGCTAAAAATAAATAAACAATTAATTGAAAGAATGCGTGAGAAAAAATATATTAAGAGAAAAGAAAATTCGAAAAAAGAAGGAGATTTTATTTCAGACTTTGTTATTAGAACGATAGATGATAATGATATTGATACGAGAAAGTTAAATCGTCCCATACTTTTTTTATTTTTTAACACAACATGCAAGAGTTGTATAAAACCAATAATTGAAATATATAGAGATATTAATTGCTATGAAAAAAGTGGTTTATTAATAATAGGAATAGCTATGGAAAATGTTGAAATTTTGAAAGAATTCAGGGTCACACATGACATAAAATTCCCAATAATACAAGATTTGAATTCTAAATTCCATAAAGTGTTTGGAATTATAGGTGAGCCATCGTATGCGTTAATAGACAAAGAAAAAAGGATTGTCAGTATTGTTAATTACTTTGATTATAAAGAAATATCTAAAAGTTTATCAAAACTTATTGAAAATTTATTGGAATGGACGATAAAAGAAGATGAAAACTATAGTGAAGTTAACTATAAAAAAGTTAAAAAATAATCCATTAATAATAATTCTTTTAGCTATTTTTTATCTATATTTTCTATATCTATTAATTTTTTTAAGAGATTTTAATACTGGAATTTCAAATTTAACGTTAGTTTTGCCTTATTGTGCTTTAATAGTTACGGGTGGGATAATAAAAGATGAAATTCGTCTCGGGCATATTGATTTTCTTATTTACAAAATACCAAGATCCAAAATAATTTTAGGAAAATATTTTACTCTTACTATTTTAGCAATGGCCTATGTGTTTATTATAATTCTCTCTACTTTGGTTATTTATTTAATAATGGGAGAAGCATCCTTGAATTTGCCTAACATATTTATTAAAGGAGAAGTATGTATCGTAATAAGTATTTACTTGATTTCAATTGGCATATTCCTTTCTTGTTACTTAAAGGGACTAATGAATTTTGTGTTGGTTTTTTTTATTGAATTCTTTGTTGTTATTTCATTGGATTATATTAATGTTTTAGAGTTATTTGAAACCGGGATTCTAAATCTAACCCAAAAAATAGAAGTAGCACTTTTATCTTTTTTGTTCCCTCATTTAATTATTTCGAGAAATAATCAAATATTTTTACTTGTTCTTTTATTTTATGCTTTTATTTTTCTGCATCTCTCAATTCATAAATTCAATAATATGGAGTTAAAAAGAGAGTTATAAGGGGTAGTATAAAATTTTATGCGTGTCGATATCTGAGTGAAGTGAAGAAGGTGGAGCTTATATGAGTAAAAAAAAGTATGTGATAGAAATTGAAAATTTAGAAAAATCTTTTAGTTCTGTTTTTAAAAAAAATAAACCTGTAATTTCCGATTTAACTTTTAAAGTTGAAAAAAGCAAAATTACGGGGTTCTTAGGACCAAATGGATCGGGTAAAACCACTACTATCCGAATTATTTTAGGGTTTTTGAAATCAAATAAAGGAACAATTAAAGTTTTTTGGAATAAAACAAAAGGTTGCTTAAATGAGAAAGAATTTAAGAAAAATATTGGCTATTTACCAGAATCTCCATCCTTTTTTCCATTTTTTTCAGGAAGAGAGTTGCTTTCAATATCAGCGGAAATTGCTGGATTACAAAAGAGAGAAGTTCAAAAAAGAGTTAATGATGTTATACGAAGATTTCAACTTATTGAATTCTCAGATAAAAAGATTGATACTTATTCACAGGGCATGATTAAAAAATTAGCTTTTGCTCAGGCAGTAATTAGCGAACCTGACCTTTTAATTTTGGATGAACCTCTTACAAACCTCGATCCAATAGTAATGAATGAAATTAAGAATTATATAATAGAGGCAAAGCTAAGCGGAAAGAGTTTATTTATTAGCTCACACCTTCTTTCAGAAATGGAGAAGATCTGTGAGAATGTTATTTTAATTAACAAAGGGAAAAAAGTGTTGTGTGGGGACTTAAAGAAGTTATTGGACGAGAAATTAATGTTTGTTATTAATACCGAAAACCAAAAAATAAAGGATTTTCTTGAAAAAGAGCAAAAATTAAAATTAAATATAAGTAATTCATTTGCAAGTGTGATTTTGGACAAGGACAAGATAAATCTGTTTGTTGAGAAAATTAATAATAAATTTTCCAGATCGATTTCTTATGACATAAAAATACCTACCTTGGAGGATTTATTTTTAGATTCTGTTAAAAGAGAAACTTGAAATGT
>JACUUK010000141.1 GCA_014859315.1 Candidatus Aminicenantota bacterium | reverse complement strand
AATGATCCTTGCTGAAAAGCATGAGCTTCCGGTTATTATTTTAAGATACCGCAGCATGTCCAAGCTAAAGTCAACATATACCGATGCTTTGCTTGGACTCATTCACCCGGAGACAGGTCGCATCCATACCTCGTTCAACCAGACGGTTACAGCCACAGGCCGTCTCAGCAGCTCTGATCCGAATCTTCAAAATATTCCTGCCCGCAGCGATGAAGGCAGGGAAATCCGAAAGGCATTTATTCCGAGAAAAGGATGGTCGATTCTTTCGGCTGATTACTCGCAGATAGAGCTGCGCATTCTGGCACATTATTCAAACGATCAAATACTGATAAAGGCTTTTCAGGATGATGAGGATATTCATACACGCACGGCAGCTGAAGTGTTTCAGGTTTTCCCTTCTTTTATTACTCCTGAGTTAAGGCAGCAGGCCAAGGTTATAAATTTTGGCATTGTGTACGGTATGAGTTCTTACGGTCTTTCCAAAGAGCTTGGCATAAGCCGGAAGATGGCCACAACTTATATAGAAAACTATTTTGCAAGATACAAAGGCGTTAAACAATTTGTTGACCGGACAATAAAAGAAGCAAAACAAACAAAGAAAACATCTACTTTGCTCGGTCGCATCCGTCTTCTACCTGATATAAACAGCCCGAATAAAAACGTGCGCGAATTTGCCGAGAGAACGGCTGTCAATACTCCCATTCAGGGAACAGCCGCAGATCTTATAAAGGTGGCGATGATAAATGTGAGCTTTGCATTAAGGGATAGAAATCTTAAGTCTGCAATGCTTCTTTCCGTGCATGATGAAATCGTTTTTGAAGTTCCTCCTGATGAAACAGATTTACTTCAGGGACTCGTTAAAAATATCATGGAAGGGGTTTGGGACCTTAAGGTGCCGTTAAAAGTAAACATAGCATCCGGTATTAACTGGGCAGAAGCGCATTGAGACCTCTAAGCCTTTACTCCGGAAGCCATCTTATGTCCGAATTTCTCGAATCGTACCTTTTGTTAGACCTGTTTCTTCAATTGGTCAGCAACCGATTGATTCAGTAATTTTTGGGCATCTATGAGCATTTTGTATTTTGATTCAATTTTTTCCAAATTTTTCGACAAAACCGCCTTCAATAAATCTCCCTCCATTTCAGCGACATCGATTCTTTCATAATAGTCCATAGTCTCTTTGAGATGGGCGATAACGATCTTGCCTGTCAGGACTGGGTGATTGTTCGTTACATTTGCATCCTCAAATCTTGTTCCATGTTCAAGCTCAACTTCTAAACCTTTTCGGAAAGCCTCAAGAGGAATATTCATTCCTTGGGTATTCACAACATTGAGTATCGTAGATGCTTCTTCTCCTGAAATAATTGGATCAGTGATTTCGGACCAGTTACGCAAGCCAATTTCGTTACAGACTCGTTTTACTTCATCAATAGTTACATACTCTTAATGAAGTTTGCTATTTTGGGATTTGCTCACTAAACCCCGCCGCAAGCAGCGGGGAATGCGCTCGCTTTTGCGGTTCAGCATAGCAGACTTCTACTGGTTGGAGTAGGTGTGAGCAAGGCAAAGCATGATGCTTTTCCCCTGCCTTTTCCCTTGACAAATAAGGCCGATTTTCCTATAATTCTTATGCTGAAAGTTAGGTCTTGTCAGCAAGGTATGAACAAGAGACAGACAAGCCTTATGGAACCTATGCAAAGGTCTCTTGGGGGTAGTTTGGATTGTAGAATAAATTAAAGGGAGGGAAAAAAGATGTTAAAAAAAATTTTGGTTTGCACAGATGGCTCAGAGGATTCCAGGAAGGCAGTCTTATATGCTTCTGCCTTTTCCAAGGCATTAAATATTCCCATGACTATTTTAAATGTAATTCTAACGGGCGAAACGCTTGCGGGAATGATTTTTCCTTTTACCGAAGAGATAAAACCTGCTGATGAAATTGCAAAGAGAGAAAGTGAAAGAATACTGCAAGAATCAAGATCCGTAGCAGAGGCTGAAGGTGCAACATGCGATACCAAGGTTGTCGCTGGAACGCAAGTTTCCAAGGCGGTTGCGGCCTATGCTGAAAAAGAGGGCTACGACCTTATAGCTGTAGGTTCCAGAGGCCTGGGGGCCTTTAAGAGAGCCGCAATTGGTTCCTCATCTATAAACCTGGTCAACTATGCCCATTGCCCGGTAATAGTGGTTAGATAATAGGGAAGAACGTAGTGAGGTTTTGCGGGACGCCCATAAATAAGTAACCAACCTCCATTTACCCTGTTTTATTTACTTATTTATGGGCGTTCCCAATTTCAATTTTCCTGATTTGTTAGCCAAAGCTGGTTTATGATTTTGAACTCAAAAAGCGAAAAGGCCAATGCCCTAAATTATTCCGCATGCAAGCGCAAACGCTTTTACATTTAATTTCATTTTAGAACCCCCCTTGACTGGACGTAATTTGTTAGTCCAGCCGCTTCTTAAGGCGCCTTACAGCGCCGGTAAATATAATCAAGCCGAGAATCATTAGAGATACGAATTGAGGCCAGAATACTTCGATGCCCACCCCTTTTAAAAAGATTCCTCTTATTATGATCAAAAAGTGCATGAGGGGATTTAGATGGGTTAACCACTGTACAACCTGGGGCATATTGGCGATGGGGAAAACAAAACCGCTGAGCATTATGAAGGGAAGGATGAAAAAGAAACAGGTCATCATGGCCTGTTGCTGCGTCGATGAAATTGTAGATATGAAAAGTCCTATACCCAGGACACTTAAGATAAAAAGGAATGTGGCGAAAAGAAGCAGAAGACTGCTTCCTGCGAGAGGAATACGGAACCAGAAAATGGCAAATATGGTGACTGCGATCATCTGGGCAAGGGCGATGACAACATACGGGATCGTCTTTCCCATGATCAGTTCAATCGGTTTTATGGGGGTAACGATCAGTTGTTCCATGGTTCCCTCTTCTCTTTCCTTAATAATTGACATTGAAGTAAAAACCATGACAAGGATCATAATAAGAAAGGCCACTATTCCTGGTACAAAGAAATCCTGGCTGTAAAGATTTGGATTGTACCATGTCCTTATCCGGGCATCTATTTTTCCATACTCCATTCTGAAAGGATAAAGCTCTTTAATGAATGTTTGATTCAGCCTGTCCAGCACTAAAGAAGAATACGCTATCCTGACAGAGGCCATGTTGCTCATGCTCCCATCGGCAAGGATCTGGACATGAGCCGTCCCTTTCTTCCGAATCCGCTCGCTGAAATCGGGTCCCACCTTGATTGCCAGATCAAATTTTCTTTTAAGGAGTCCCTGCTCCAGGTCTTTCGGCTTCTCGGTATAATAAATGATGTTAAAAGTTTTATTGGCATTGAAGGCATCGATCAGCATGCGGCTTTCCTTTGTCTGCGACTGATCAAGGAATCCTACAGTGATATTCCGTATATCCGTGGTTACGACATATCCGAAGATAAGCAGTTGCATAATAGGCGCAATGATCAAAATCTGCCTGCTCTTTTTATCCCTGAAAAGCTGGATAAATTCCTTTCTGACCAGTTCTCTGATGCGAAGCCGGCTCATCTTTTACATTCCCTCTCTTTTCAGCACTAAAAGATTCATAAATGTGAGAATAATAAGCATGACAATCAGGACTGTGTAACTGGGCCACAGGTGCGCCAACCCCAGGTTTCTTAAATACAAACCATTCAGAATGTCGATATAATATCTTGCCGGAACGATATAAGTGATTATTTGAAGGACTTTGGGCATGTTTGCAATCGGAAAAACAAAGTCGGAAAGGAGAAGTGACGGCAAATAGGTAATGAGCACGGCATATTGATTAGCTACCAGTTGTGATTTAGTAATGACGGAGATAAACAGACCAAGGCTGAGTGCGACAAACAGATAGATGGAAGAGGCAAGGACCATCAACCAGAAACTGGACTTCATGATAATCCCAAAGAGAACCTGACCCATTAGAACGGCTATGAGAACGTCTGTCAGCCCTATGAAAAAGTATGGGATGGCTTTTCCTGTCAAAAATTCTCCCGCTCCCAGGGGGAGAGAAAAAATAGTTTCCATAGTGCCGTTTTCATACTCTCTGGCGATCACAAGTGAGGTCAGCATTGCTCCCACGATCATGATAATGATTGCAATAATGCCGGGGAGAATAAAATTCCTGCTTTCGAGATTTTCGTTAAACCAGACTCGTATCTGTCCTTCCACTGGTGGTTTTATCTTTTCCATGCCTTTGCGGTCGAGAAAATCGAAGAGAAGGTTGTTGTTATACTCTCCGACAAATTTAGTA
>JACUUK010000200.1 GCA_014859315.1 Candidatus Aminicenantota bacterium | reverse complement strand
TCCATCTTAATTTCTTCCTTCTTTACCCATATTTTCTTTAAACTGTATCTTCCCTATTGCAACTCCTAAATTCCTTGGATCAGGAGTCCCGAATGTTTTTAAAGGATTCCATGTCCTTGAAACTTTAAAAAGTAGAATGACCTCCTCGCCAACTTCATCTGGAATAGAATATTCATAGGTTTTCCACGCGCTCTGCTTTAATGTCAACTTGCCCAGCAGTTTTTTGTGCTTAAAAAAATCTTTAACAATGTAGATCTCGACTTCGACCGGTTTTTCCCTTATGTCAGGATGCGAAGCAAGCAAGGGTATCTCAATCACTGGCTTCTCAATCTTGATTGTCGTCCCGCCGTAACTTTTTGTCCATCGGAAATCCATTCCACTCTGATCTTTCTCTGCTTCATAGAATCCAAAATCCTGCACCAGCCCTAATTGTTCTGTTCGGCTTTTAAGCGACAGGGAATGAGTAGAGTTCCATAGATGGGCGGCTCCAAAGATAAGCACTAATATTATGGCGGCAATCTTGAGCTCGGGATTTAGTCTTCTGCGGACTTCAGTCTTTTCTTTTTTCATCGAACAAGCAAAAACAAGTGCCACCAGAAGCCAGAAGAAATATTTAACATCATAGCTTCCTATGTAACTGTGAAATAAGAAATTGGTAAATATGCAAATTATCCCTGATATAATTCCTATTAAAATATACTTATCTTTACCACCGTTTTTACCGGTATTATCTGATAAATTATCCCCCAGCCCCAAGTTATCAGCCAAAGACTCTTTCCAGCTCCTTCTCAACTGTCTGATAACCTCATAAAACAACCAGAGGACTAAAAGAAGACCTATTAAGCCAAGTTCAGCGCCGGCCTGAATAAAGTAATTTTCAGCCGAATCGGTATTCCGAAAACCCATTCCCATGAGCTTTGAGTAATTTGGCAGCTCAACAATATAAGCTCCTATCCCGACTCCTGTTAATGGGTAATCTTTAACCATGCATGAAGCCGCTTTCCAGAAGTCTAATCTTCCTGTGAATAATTGCCGCAAGGAAATTTTATTGCTCAATACATTCAAGCTCCAGCCCATTCTCTTATGTAAACTTGCCTGTTTTGAACCCATCAAAAATGCGCCTGAAAGCAGAACAAAAACCAGAATAAATGAGACTGTTACGATAATTTTTTTCTTTAGTTTCATTCTGGAAGTTATTAAAAACAAAATAAAAAACGTAAGAACAGAAACTCCTAACCCTAACAATCCGCTCCTCGAGCCAATAGAAGGAAACACAAAGAGAGATAAGATGATTAAACCTATAGGAAACAGCCGTAATCCTTTACGTAAGGCGAAAGCCATTCCTATTAGCACAGGGAAAAAGGCAGCCAGAATAACACCAAATGCGTTCGGGTCCTTAAAAGTTGAATTAATCTGGCGTAATGAAACCCAGAAAGGCATATTGCCTAAGCTTATTGAGATGTATTTCTGAACAAGGGAAAATGATAGAGAAATCAGAGCCGATGCGGATAAAACAATTAGGACTTTCTTTATGAAACTTCTGGTTTTTATGTGGTTTATCAGGATGAAAAACACACAGAATCCTGTAAAGTAGTTCAGGAAACTGAACAAATTGCTCATCAATGCTCCCCCAGCACTGACTCCATTTACATTAACTGTAAGCTCATAGATATTGCTTGAGATAAAAGGGAAGAAATTAGCATAACGAAAGAATGTAATTATCCCTGAGACAAGCAATATTAAAGAAAGCAACAAAAGCGGCTTAAAAACAGGATAATTAAAATCAATTTCAGAATCAGAGAATAAATTATTAATTAGCCATCCTGCAAAAAAAGCCAAAAACAAAACCAGAGCTGTTGGAGCATGGGGAATATGGCCGTAAATCCCAAAAAAATATGGAAGGTTATTGATTAAAGGAAAAGAGAAAGCAAAAAACAGTATTCCCCATTCAACGTTTAAAGCTGTTAACGCAATTATTATAAAAAGGAAGGGAATAAGAGCCATCTGAAAAGATTTAATCAGGGGGACATACTTGTAATAGAAAAGACAAAATCCCACTATATAAACTAAGATTAAAAACAATAGAAGAAGTTTAGATTTCAGTGTCTTTGCCATTTTTTATCAATAAGCCCCTTCACGCGTAATTAAAACCTTTATTGTTTTCCATAAGATAACCATATCCAGCCATAATGACCAGTTCCTGATGTAATATTCATCCAGGAGAAGACGGTCTCTAAAAGAGAGAATATTTCTTCCCCTCACCTGCCACAGTCCTGTTATACCCGGCTTTACTCTGGAGAGGATTTCCATCCTGTTCCCTATTTTATTTATTTCCCTCGGCATATAAGGCCTTGGGCCCACAAGACTCATGTCTCTTTTGAAGAAGTTAATAAGCTGAGGGAGTTCATCAAGACTGTATTTTCGAATAAATTTCCCGACACGCGTCACACGAGGATCATTACTTTTAATCTTATGATATCTATCCCATTCTTTTTGAACTTCTGGATTTTTACGCAAAAATTTTTCTAATCTCATATCTGCATCAACATACATTGAGCGAAATTTATAGAACTTAAATATTTTCTTATGCTTCCACCCTAATCTGTCATGAGTGAATAGCACAGGGCCAGGAGAATCTATCTTTATCGCCAGGCAAATAGCCAGAAAAAGCGGCAGTAAAAATATAGATAGAATAATGGCAACAATAAATTCGAATAAGCCCTTAATGAAAATATTCCAGGGTTTTACAAGATTACGTGCTATAGAGAGAGATAAGACATCACCAAAATTTTCTATTTCAACACCAATCGTATATAAATTTCCTAAACCAGGAACAACCCGGATTGTTTCTGCAGATTTTTCACATTGCGCTATTACTTTTGATAATTGTTTATTCGGGATATCGGGAAGAGCGATAATAACATCTTTAACCCCTAAGTTTTTGCTTAAATTTTCGCAGTCAGAGATTTCGCCAATGATTTTTGAGCCCCCAAAGTTATTTCCTATATTTTCTCTCTCATCAGTTAAAAACCCTGCAACTTCATAGCCAAGTGTATTGTTGTTTTTTATTTCATTGGCAACCTGCCTGGCAATTACATTAGTTCCAAGAATTAGGACTTTCTTTTTCCATAAATTAAATTTTACTAAAAGGTTCTTAAGAATCATTCTGAAAAGCGGGAAAAGAAATAGACTGAATAACCAGGCAAGTATTATGACAGCCCTGGAAAATTGGGTATATGCCCTGAAAACAAAAACCGCCATCATGATGAAAATAAAAGAGAGCGTTATGCTTTTAACTAAATGTTTTGTTTCTTCCCAGAATGCAAACCGCCTCGTATAAAGCTTCTCAAAGGAAAAAACAACGATTATAATTAAAGCTCCATAAAAGAATCCGTATTTTAACTGGGTGGCTAACGGCAGGGGTGCCTGCCTGATGTCAGATATAATAAAGCGGAGAAAGTTGCTCCTTAAAAAGTATGCAATTAGAAATGATGCCAGCAGCGCCGCAATATCGCTGAGAATAAGGCAAGACAGGCAGATTGTTTTTTTTAAGTTATTCATGAAAATTGCATGTATTTCATGTAAATTTATCTAATTCTAATATAATTAATCAATTGAATTGGAAGTCCAATGGGGAATCCTTTATGGAAGTTTCAATCCCATCTTTTCCTGAAGCAAAGCATCATCTCATTTGTTTGTTAATATTTTAAATAAATTCTCATACTTATCAACAACTATATCCCAGGAATAATGTTGCTTAACTCTTTCCTGAGCCTTTTTTCTATAGCTTTCAATAATATCAGGATTTTTCACTAAATACTCTAATTTATTCCTCAAATCGTCTACGTCATTTTTTCTATAAATTATTCCAGCATTTCCAACTACCTCAATATTTTCAGGAGTACCATTGGCAATAACGCAATTACCAAAACCCATTGCTTCTATAAGTGCGGGATGAGTTCCTCCAATTTCAGTAGCGTGAATGTAACAAAAAGCGTGGCTTTGAAATTCTTTATATCCTTTACCAAAAACAAAGCCGGTGAAAATTATTCTCTTATCACTCTCAGCAAGTTTTTTTAATTTATGCTTATATTTACTTGCATATGGTGCATCTCCAACAATAACTAACTTTTTTTCAGTATTAACCTTTTTAAATGACTCAATTACTATGTGAGCATTGTTTTCTGGTTCTAATCGGCTAACATATAAAATATAATTACCAGGTTTCAGATCGAATTCTTTTAAAATATCTTCAGAATTTATTTTATTTATATTTGCTCCATATGGGATCATTACAGATTCTTTTTTATAGGTTTCT
>JACUUK010000018.1 GCA_014859315.1 Candidatus Aminicenantota bacterium | reverse complement strand
TAAAGTTATATTTTAAAATCAGTTCTGCTGCTATAGCAGGGATTTACCGGCAACTCATTCAATTTTTTTGCATCCAACGCCTCAAAGTGTATCTTTTTGTGGGTTCAGCGTTAGATTTCTAAGATCAGAAAGAAATGATGGGAATGATATTGAAGGGAAGAAAAGATAGATTCCTTCGTCTAAATATTTATGAAGAGAAGAAATCAAGTTGACAGGCAGAAGAAATGTCTCATGGCATTCTGGGATTTGCTTTCTTCCCCAAAAAGGAAACTCGTAGTGTTTACTCAAGATTATTCATGAATAACCTAAGTTAGGAATGTCTAAAAAATTCTCTATGGAGGCAAAAGATGGCCAGAAAAATCCAAGGGGGTTTGATCGCATTTATCTTTTTTATTTCTCTTCCTCTGCTCGCACAGAAGGAAGAAAATGCGCTTTCTCTTTCCCTTGAAGAATGTATTTTAAAAACAGTAAAGAATAATCTCGGGTTGGCTGTAGAAATTATCACCCCTGAGATTGCCGATATCTCGGTTTCTCTCGCCAACGAAAAATTCATGCCTGCGCTGACTTTCAATTATAACAAGCAGGATACCAGCTCAGCCTCTTATTCATTCCTTGATGCGTCAGAAACTGTCTCCACACTTCAAGACAATTACTCCGTCCAGATTTCCCAGCTTATTCCCACAGGAGGTGACTTCTCCATCAGCCTCTACAGCAACATGACCGACACAAACCGCAGGTTTCAGAGTATCAATCCTCGTTACGGAAGCACTCTCCGCTTCACCTTCAGTCAGCCTCTGTTGAAGGATTTCGGCTTCAAGATGAACCGCCGGGAAATCATTGTCGCTCAGAACAACAGGGATATTTCTGAAAAGAATTTTACAAAAACCCTGGAGGACACCATATACATCGCAGAAAATGCCTACTGGAATCTTGTCTACAGCATTGAAAACCTGAAGGTACGTAGGCAATCGTTAAAATTAGCACGGGAATTACTGGAGAAAAACAAAGCCGAAATCGAAGCCGGCACTCTTCCTCCTATCGAAATCCTGAGCGCTGAAGCTGACGTGGCCACAAGAGAGGCGGATATACTGGAAGCAGAAGCCATGGTCAAGAATAACGAAGATCTTATCAAGATTATCATGAACCTTCCGGCTGAAGTAGAAAACGCCGAAGCCATGAGGATCGATCCAACAGACAGCCCCTCAGTCGCCATAAAAGAACTCAGCCTTGAAGAAGCCCTGCTTGTAGCCATGAAGAACAGGCCGGACCTACAGGCCACAATGCTGGATTTGAGGAACAAAGAGCTCAATTTTAGTTATGCCCGAAATCAACTCTTTCCTGATCTTCGCCTTCAGGCTTCTTACTGGAGTCCGGGAATCTCGGGAGATCAGATTCTGTATGAAGGGGGGAACGCTCTGACTGGCAATATAATCGGGAAAATCCCCGGGGGAAGTTCCGATGCCCTCAAGGATGCTTTCAACTTCAAATACAAGAACTGGTCTGTGGGACTGACTCTCTCTTATCCCCTGAATAACATTCTTTCCCGAGCTTCCTACACACAGGCAAGGCTCAACCTCGACCAGACCAAACTGAGGTTAAAAAATCAGGAACAGCAGATATTTCTGGAAATCAAAACCGCTGTCCGGACCGTCCAAACTAACCATCAACGGTCTAAGGCCTACAAGGTAGCTCGTGAACTTGCTCAGAAAAAGCTGGAGGCCGAAGAAGAAAAATTCAAGGTCGGATTGAGCACGAATTATTTCATTCTTCAATACCAGAGGGATCTGGCCAATGCTCAGATCATGGAGCTCAAGGCTGTTGTGGACTACAATATATCATTAGCTCATCTCAAGCGGGTTCAGGGAATAGGCCTAAAAAAACAAAACATCACCTGGATTATTGAAAAGGCAGGGAAAATTGACAGTCTGTAAACAACAAGGGAAACAGCCAGACCGGGTGGTAAATAAAGGACGCATTTCTTTTAGAGAGTAAAACTATGAAAACAAAACTAAAAAATCTAATCATCAAGAAAAAAACTCCGATAATCATAACCATAGCCATTATCTTTATAGGGCTCTTTGGCTGGATACTCTACAAAAGTTTTTTTGTGGCTAACAAGGGCCCCGGAATGGGCCAGAGAGGAATTTCTGTAGCCGTCGAGATTGCTCCGATTGAAAAAGGTTCTATCAAAGATTTGGGCCAATTTTCCGGGACACTGATTCCCAAATCCCAGTTTGTTGTTGCCCCGAAAATCTCAGGTAAACTGAACAAACTTCTTGTCGATATTGGTGACGTGCTTAGGAACGGTCAACTAGTGGCTGTGCTCGAAGATGAAGAGTATCAACAACAGGTTATTCAAGCAGAAGCGGATCTTCGAGTAGCCAGGGCTAACCTTGAAGAGGCAAAGAGTTCTTTAGAATTAGCTAAAAAAGACCTGGAGCGGGCGAGAACTCTCCACGAGAAAGGTATTCAGTCAGATTCCCAGCTGGATGCAGCAGTAGCCCAGTATAATGCTCAGGAATCTAAGTATAAGGTAACGATTGCTCAGTTAGCGAATAAAGAAGCAGCTCTGGAAGCTGCAAAAGTTCGCCTTTCTTATACCAGGATTAAAGCCTCATGGGAAAGAGAGAACGATATTAGATATGTGGGAGAAAGATTCGTCAATGAAGGCACGTTGCTTTCTCCCAACACCCCTATTTTTTCAATCATCAACCTTCAGCCAATCACAGCCATCGTCTATGTGACTGAGAGGGATTATTTCCGGTTGAAAATCGGACAGAAGACGACGATTGCGAGCAGCGCGTTTCTTGATAAAACCTTTAGCGGCCAGGTTGTCAGAATAGCTCCACTCCTGAAGGAAACATCCCGGCAAGCAAGGGTAGAGATTGAAATTCAGAATCCTGAGGGGCTCCTTAAGCCCGGCATGTTCATCAATACTCAGATAGAATTTACCAGACGAGAGAAGACAACGATAGTTCCGTACAGCGCTTTGGTCGATAGAAGCGGCCAACGGGGGGTCTTTCTGGCAGATATTGAGAACAAAAAAGCCTATTTCCGACCGGTCACGGTCGGCATCGTCGAAGAAAAACGAGCTGAAATCCTCGAACCTTCCCAGATCTCCGGACATGTAGTCACCCTTGGACACCATCTCCTGGAAGACGGCGTAAACATCATTCTTCCCCAGAACATACCATCCTCTTCAAAGGTAAATGCACAGGCTCCTGGTGAGCCAAGTACGAGTGAAAAAAATTCTTCGGGAGGCAAACGATGAAACTTTCAGAGTTCTCGATTCGACGCCCTGTTTTTACAGTAATGTTAACCCTTGCTGTTATCACTATTGGAGTTGTTTCTTTCAGTCGGCTTCCCATCGACCTTATGCCGGAAATAGTCTATCCCACTCTCAATATTTCTACATCCTACCCGAATACGGGTCCTGAAGAAATCGAACAGTTGATTACCCGTCCTATTGAAGAGGCCATGAGTTCAGTTCCAGGCGTAGAAGAGGTTTTTTCCGTTTCTTCAGAGGGAAGCAGCTCAGTTAGAGTCATGTTTTCATGGGGAGTTGACCTGGATGCTGCTGCTGATGATGTCCGAGAGCGTCTTGACCGAATAGTTCCCCGTTTGCCAGAGGACATAAACAGGCCGATGCTCAGGAAATTCGATCCTGCTATGTTTCCTATCCTGATACTCGGAGCACTTAGTAACCTGGATCCTATCCAAACGCGAAAAATCCTTGACGAACAGATATCTTACCGAATCGAGCGAGTGCCCGGCGTTGCTTCAGTTGATGTCTGGGGCGGGCTTGAACGGGAAATCCAGGTTAATCTTTATCCTGATAAAATTAAAGCCCTCGGCCTTCCGCTGGATTTGATTATCAGTAAAATTAGACAGGAAAACATTGACCTGCCAGCAGGAATCATCGAAAAAGGAAATTATGAAATTCTCATCCGTATTCCCGGTGTCTATACAAACTTGGATGAAATCAGGGAAACAGTTGTGGCCTTGCGCGACAGAGTTCCCGTACGGCTGAAAGAGATTGCAAGTATCGAGGATACACACAGGAGAATAACACGAGTCGCGAGGATTAACGGAATACCGGGAATCCGGATTGCTATCAATAAACAATCGGGCAAAAACACGGTCAAAGTGGCAGAGGAAGTGCTGAAGGAAATAGAGAAAATCCAGCAGGACATTCCTCAAATCCAGATAATCCCGGTTTCAAACAGTTCCCAATTCATAAAAAATGCTATTAACAATGTGGGTTCTGCAGCTATGTACGGTGGAATCCTGGCGATCTTAGTGCTCCTTCTCTTTCTTACCAATATTCGGAGCACGCTGATTATCGCCACTTCCATTCCCATTTCAATAATCGCCACTTTTTCGCTGATCTATTTTGGCAGGTTCACACTGAACATTATGACCCTGGGCGGACTGGCCCTTGGAATCGGAATGATGGTCGACAATTCCATTGTCGTCCTGGAAAATATCTACCGCTTGCAGGAGTCAGGGGTTCCTTCTTTTAAAGCTGCTGTCCAAGGCAGTCATGAAGTTACCGCAGCCATCATCGCCAGCACTCTTACAACTATTGCTGTGTTCTTACCCACGGTATTTATCCGCGGTATGTCGGGTATCATGTTTAAGCAATTGGCCTATGTAGTCAGTTTTTCTCTCATATGTTCGCTGTTTGTTGCTCTGACTTTAGTCCCAATGTTCTCCAGCCACATTCTCAGACCAACCCGGCTGGGCAATCCCCATCCTAAAGAATGGAAAGAAAAAGCCGTTGTCCATGTGCGTGAGTTTTTCAGAAAATTAGAAAACTCCTACAAAAACCTTCTCCATTATGCCCTTGATCACCGTTTTCTTGTGTTGGGAATAACGGCCTTGCTCCTGGTCGTAAGTATAATGCTTTTCCGTTTTGTAGGAAGCGAATTCATGCCCTCTACAGATGAAGGTGAGGTGAGGGTAACGGTTGAAATGGAAGTAGGAACAAGGCTGGGTGTCATGGATGAAAAGCTAAAAATGATTTCCGAAATCATAAAGAAGGAAGTTCCGGAGCTACAGAGCATTGAAGAACGAGGAGGCGGTGGGGGATGGCGGTCTGGCGCTAACCGCGGAAATATCACCATTAAGCTCAACCCCAAATCCGAACGCTCGAGGTCAAGCGAGGCAATAGCTTCTAGTCTTAGACAGAAACTTTTGAACATTCCGGGAGTCATTATCCGGACCCGGGCGTCGGGAGGTCAGATGAGGTTCGGGATGAGAGGAGGTGGAGGTCAGGAAAGGGTTCAGGTCGAAATCCGGGGTTACGATCTTGAAATTGGCGAAGCACTGGCCCAGCAGGTCAATAAAATAGTCGAAAATGTCAAGGGAGTTACAGATGTCAGACTCAGCCGGGAAATAGGAAACCCTGAGGAACTTTTTAACATAGACAGGCAGGCAGCTGCGGACATGAAACTTTCGGTGAGTCAGATTGGAGGGTTTATCCAGACTATTCTGATGGGAACTCAGGCAAGCCAGTACCGAGAAGGTGGGCATGAGTATAGAATCCTGGTTAAGGTTAAAGACTCGGAAAAATTGGATATCAATAATATCCTTGATTTTACCCTGACTAATGTAGACGGAGAGCAGATAAGCTTGAGGAATGTCGTCAATACCCAGCCTCGGAGAGGACCTATGCGAATCGAAAGAAGGGACAGGGAACGGGTTCTTACTATTTCAGCGGAAATCGCTGGAAGAGACCTTGCCTCAGTTATAACCGATATAGGTGAAGGCCTCCGCTCTGTTCCCATCCCCAGGGACTTCAGCATCGGGTTCACCGGAGACTATGAGGAGCAACAGAAGGCATTCCGGGAGCTTCTGATGAGTATTATTATGGCTATAATGCTGGTTTATATGATTATGGCCATGCTTTATGAGTCAATTCGTGATCCGTTTATCGTCATGTTCTCAGTTCCCCTGGCCGCTATTGGCGTCATTTTTATGCTCTTTATCACCAACACAACCTTCAATGTCCAGTCTTACATCGGATGTATCATGCTGGGAGGCATAGTGGTTAATAATGCCATTCTGCTCGTGGACTATACAAATCTTCTCCGGCACCGTGATAAAATGGAATTGCGGGAGGCAATCGAAGAGGCTGGACAGCGTCGGTTGCGCCCGATATTGATGACGGCTTTGACAACCATCATGGCCATGATTCCTCTCGCCCTGGGGCTTAGGGAGGGCAGTGAAGCTCAGGCACCGATGGCCCGAGCCGTTATTGGCGGTCTGTTGAGTTCGTCATTGATCACTCTATTTGTTGTCCCTGTTGTCTATTCTCTTTTCGAAGGCCTTCGGAGGAAAAGAAAACAAGAGGCCTAAAAACATCAGCTTCTGACTGACGCTTCGGGGATAATTATTCCGTTCCAATATTGTAGAGTCTGTCCGAATCAGAGAGAATCAGGGAAGCAGTCCGATGAAAGTCAGGAACTTGATTCTCCTACATCCTCCCCCGCCTCAGGTTGCCCAACAGGAACTCTTGATGGCAGCAGAAAATGTGATTCCACTTTTTTCAGAAGTTTTTCTTTAATGACCCACAAATTTTCGCTATAATATACGTAATTGTAAATGTCAGTAAGTTTAAATTAGACAAAAATGAGAGCAGACCGAGGCAAGCACAAAAATCCCCTTCCGACAGTGGATATTATTATTGAAATAAAAAGAAGTGACGGAAAGCAAGGCATTGTCCTTATCAAGCGGAAAAACCCTCCCTATGGATGGGCCCTTCCTGGAGGATTTGTAGATTACGGTGAATCCCTTGAGAAAGCCGCTGTACGTGAATCAAAAGAAGAAACTTCCCTTGACATCGAACTCATAAAACAAATGCACACTTATTCTGAACCAACACGCGACCCTCGGTTTCACACAATATCAACTGTTTTTATTGCTCGAGCCAACGGCCAGCCAAAGGCACAAGATGATGCTTCTGAAATAGGGATTTTTATTGAAGAAGAAATAAACTTTCCGCTTGCATTCGACCATAGAGACGTTATAAAAGATTACTTCGAGCAAAAACGAAAATCCCAAAAATCCGTTCAAAAAAACAACATGAATAAAAAATGAACAAAGAAGATAAAAACTCTCATCTTGTAGAGGTTTGTAGAGTATGGGGACCTGCTGAGGCGGAAGTCATAAAAAGCTTTCTTGAAAGCAATAACATCTCCTGCATCTTCAGGGGCCAAGTTGTTCAATCCATTCATCCTTTCTCTATGGATGGGCTTGGAGAGATAAGGATTTTTGTGGCAAAAAAAGATCTTGATTTGGCAAAAAAACTTATAGAATCCAAATAATCCTGCTTTATTGATTCTTTTTAAAGAATAAAGGCCTTTATTTCAAAAAAATAATCTCTATTTTTTCATCAAATTTTCCTTGACATCATGAACTTTCTTACATATATTAATTAAAAATGGGACAAAACGGGACAAAATGGGAAATTCACTGATAGGAAGCTACACGGCACGCTTCGATAAAAGCGGGCGAATCAAAATACCGGCGAAATTCCGCGCAGCCATCGAAGAAGAATATGGGAAAGAACTCTTTATCACTTCTCTTGATGATGAGGCCGTTCAAGTTTATCCTCTTTCAATTTGGAAAAAATTGACTAACATCACAGGAGAAGGGCTGCTACACCTGAAACCTGATGTCAGGATGTTCATGCTTCGTGTTAACCTAAAAGGAAGTCAGTACGAAATCGATTCTAAAGGACGTATTCTTATCAGTCAAGCATTAAGGGAAAAAGCTGTGCTTGACGGAGAAATCGAAGTTGTTGGCCTAAACAATCATATGGAGATTTGGAACAAACAAAAACTTGAAGAAAAGCTTAATAAGCATCCTTTAACAGGTGAAAATTTTGAGCAAATCGCCAATCTCTCTTTCCTAAAGGGAAGGACAGAATGAGCCAATTTAGTCACATCCCTGTTCTTTTAAATCAAGTCTTAGACTATTTAGATGTCATGCGCAAAGGGACTTACATGGACTGCACACTCGGGTTGGGCGGACATGCGTATGAAATACTAAAGAAAAACCCGAATGCAAAACTCATTGGCTTTGACATCGATGAGTTTTCTCTGTTAGAGGCCAAAAAAAAATTATCCCTTTATTCCAACAGGATAGAACTTTATCACTCGGATTTTAGATATCTGCCGGACCTAAAAATTAATTTTTCTGATACAAGGGGCATTCTCCTCGATTTGGGCATCTCATCTTTCCAGCTTGACAATCCGGACAGAGGGTTCAGCTACCAACACGAGGGACCTTTGGACATGAGAATGGATCTTCGGAATAAAGTGACTGCATCAAAAGTCATCAATAAATATTCCGAGCATAAACTGGCTCAATTGTTCAGAGAATATGGAGAAATCAGACAGGCCAAGAGGTTAGCAAAGGAAATAGTCTCGCGTAGAAAAATAAGAAAGATAGAAACAACTACACAGCTTCTTGAGATCGTAGAACAAGTTTGCAGGTGGCGGCCTCAAAAGGGAAAAACCCATCCAGCTGCCAAAGTCTTTCAAGCAATTCGTATAGAAGTCAATCAAGAATTAAACGGCATTTCTCATTTCCTTGAAAGAATCGTTTACTTAATACCAAAAAAGGCACGCATCGTTGTGATTTCCTTTCATTCCCTTGAAGACAGAATTATAAAGCATACCTTCAACCATCTGGCCAGACATAATGATATCCATCCGACTCTTAAAATCTTAACAAAAAAGCCTGTTGTCCCCAGTGACGAGGAAATCGCCATAAATTTTAGAGCAAGGTCAGCCAAGCTTAGAGCGGCTGAAAAGATTTAAATGGTTAGAAAAAAATTAAATAAAAAGAAAGTTTTTCTTGGAATCATCGGCACATTAATTGTTGTTTTTATACTGACTTTTTATATTTGGCATCAAGCAGAATCGATAAGATTAGGGTATCAAAAAGGGGAATTGGAAGAAAAAGTTCTCGCTTTACAAAAAGAAGTCGAAAAGCTGGAAGCAAAAAAATCATCTTTATTATCCTTAGAAAGAGTGGAAAAGATTGCCAAAGAGAAATTAAATCTTTCCGAGCCAAAAAAAGACCAAATAATCTACGAAAATGCCTCTCAAAGGCCTTAACTAAATGTATCGCATGATAAATTCGCATGAAAAAAAATTCAAGAATAGGACAGCAGTATTATTATTTTTTTTATCACTTTGGCTTGGAGCCATCATCTTCCGGCTCATCCAACTCCAAGTAATAAACCACGCCCAGCTTAAAACAAGTGCTATCAAACAAACAGAAAATATAACTCCAATTTTTCCCAAACGAGGTTCAATCTACGACCGCTCAGGAAACATCCTTGCACGAAGTCTTCCAAGCTACTCTGTATTCTATTCACTTTTTAAAGAGGAACCACTTGAGAACCACTTAAAAAAAATCGAAAAACTCAGAAAAACTTTACATTTAACTGAAAGAGAAGTTCGGGAAATAACCTCACGAATCAAAGATAAAAAAACATTTATCTGGATTAAGAGGAAAATCTCTCCTGAGCTCTCAGAAAAAGTAAAAGAACTTCATCTGAGTGGAGTTTATCTGAAAGAAGAAAGCAAAAGGTTTTACCCATACGGAACACTGGCTGCCCACGTGATAGGACGAGTGAATATAGATGATGTCGGCGCAAGCGGTATCGAATACAAATACAACTCCATTCTTGAAGGGGAAAAAGGGAAGTGCCTCATTCTAAAGGATGCAAAAAGGCGAGAGTATCGAGTGGAAGTCTTAAAAGAATCCATCCCGGGCTTCGATATTACTCTTACTCTGGATGAAACCATACAGTATATCTCTGAAAAAGAACTTGAGAAGACAATACGAAAAACTCAGGCAAAGTGGGGGTGCATCATTGTCTCCAGGCCATCCACTGGAGAGATAATGGCTATGGCCAATTTCCCTACCTTTGACCTTAACAGCAAATCTCCCACCCTGTTTCAGGTGGACAGGAACAAGGCCATTCATCATACTTTTGACCCTGGGTCAACCTTTAAGATCGTGACTGCTTCTGCAGCGATCGAATTCCATAAGGTCCGCTTCAACGACAGCTTTGACTGCAGCGAAGGGGCATTCACAATACCAGGGACGTATAAAAAAATCAGAGATTACCGCAGGTTTGGTATACTTACATTTCCTGAAGTCATCATCCACTCATCCAATGTCGGAACCATTCAAATAGGACAGCAGGTTGGGGAGGACACGCTTTTTCATGCTATCAAAGCATTTGGATTCGGCCAGGAAACAGGGATCGACCTTCCTGCTGAAGAAAGAGGCATTTTAAATCCTCCTAATACTTGGTCTAAATTTTCCCTTGCATCGCTATCTATTGGGTATGAGATCTCTGTCACAGCCATCCAATTACTCCAGGCGACAAATATCATTGCTAACGAAGGAATGCTCATCCCCCCAAAAGTCGTCCTGTCCACTTCTTTGACAGGGGAAAAAGATACCGGCGATTTCCCTGAAGCTCATCGAGTTATCTCTCCTGAAACAGCAAAAACAGTCTCCTATTTGTTGCAAAAAGCTGTCCAAGAAGGAACAGGGACATCTGCTCAAATCGATGAATATACTGTTGCTGGAAAAACAGGGACGGCTCAAAAATTTGATTTAGATATCAAACAATATTCATCTGAATCCCATATGTCTTCTTTTGTGGGATTTGTCCCAGCCGAAAATCCCGCCATTTCCATTGTTGTGGTCATCGACGACCCTAAAGGCCAATATTATGGAGGACATGTTGCTGCTCCACTTTTTAGAGATGTTGCCCAACAAGTGCTTCGTTATCTCAAGGTTCCCTCCAAGACAAACCCGAAATCCCAACTTATAACAGCCAAAAATTGGAGGACAAATACACAATGAAGCTCAAAGACCTACTGAAGGATGTTCCGTTTGTTCGACTGAGCGGAAATAAAAATGAAGACATCCAGGGAATATCCTATTCTTCAAAAAAAGTCGGCCCGGGCTATCTCTTCACAGCATTAAAGGGAGAAAAAACAGATGGACATATTTTCATCCAGGAAGCTTTACAGAATGGAGCTGCAGGAGTCCTTTCAGAGCAGGAGAGACCTGAAAATTTCCCAAAAATCTGGATACAAGTCCATGACGCACGGAATGCTCTTGCTTTATGCTCAGTAAATTTTTACAAGCATCCTTCTGAAAAATTAAAAATCGTCGGAATAACAGGGACAAAAGGAAAAACAACGATTTCATATGTACTTGAAGAAATCATAAGAAAAGCCGGCCTTCGTCCAGGAATCATAGGAACAATTTCTTACAGATGGCAGCACAAAGAAATCAAAGCCGAAAGGACAACTCCCGAAGCTTCTGACTTACAAGGAATGCTCCGCAAAATGGCAGACCAGGGAGTAACTCATTGCCTGATGGAAGTCTCTTCCCATTCTTTAGAATTAAATAGGGTAACTGGAATCAAATTTGATGTGGCTATTTTTTCGAACCTGAGTGGAGAGCATTTAGACTATCACAAATCCATGGGCCATTATTTCGAAGCTAAAAAAAAGCTGTTCTTTTCAGAAAAACCCGGCCAAATCGTAATAATAAACGCCGATGACCCATGGGGAAAACGCCTGCTTGATGAGCTGTCATCGGAAGCCATCTCCTACGGCCTCAGCCGAACAGCAACAGTATATGCTGAAAATTTTTCCTTCAAAGAGAATGGAATTCAAGCTGTAATAAAATACCCTGCAGGACAGATGGCTATATCTTCCCCTTTAATAGGGAAGCCTAACCTGTACAATATTTTGGCAGCCGCCTCAGCTGCTTTTATATTAAATATCCCCCAAAAAGCTATCCTTGAGGGAATTAAATCCCTCAGAGGGATTCCAGGAAGATTCGAAAAGATCGAAAACCCTTTCGGCCTGCATATTTTTGTTGATTATGCCCATACAGACGATGCATTGAAGAATCTGCTGGAGACTGCGCGTGAATTATGCAAGAAAAGAGTTATTCTTGTATTTGGCGCTGGAGGAGATCGTGATAAAGCAAAAAGACCCCGGATGGGCGAAGTTGCCGGCTCTCTTTCTGACTGGACGATTCTGACTTCAGATAACCCACGCTCAGAAGACCCGATGGCTATAATCTCAGACATAGAAAAAGGAATGAAGAAAACAGGAACTAAAAATTACGAAATCCTGCCTGACAGAAAACAGGCGATAAAAAAAGCCCTGCTTCTTGCAAAAAAGGGCGATTACGTACTCATTGCTGGAAAAGGGCATGAAGGCTATCAGATTATCAAAAATAAAGTCACACCCTTTAACGACGCAGAGATAATTAGGGAATACCTCAAAGAGATGGAGGGTCAAATTGGCTGAACTCCGCCTTTCTGTAATAGCAGAAAGAATAAAAGGAGAAATCCTTCAGGGGAACCCCTCCCTCCTTGTCAAGGGATTCCAAACAGATTCAAGGCAGATAAAACCAGGTGAACTGTTTTTTGCCTTAATCGCAGAAAGAAACGGGCATAGCTTTGTTCCCCATGCAGAAAAACAGGGAGCCGCAGGAGCAGTCGTGTCTCAACCCGTCACTCCTCCTAACTCGAAGTTTGCCATAATCAGGGTAGAAAACACGTTGCAGGCACTCCAGGAGCTTGCCAAAAACGTTCTTTGTGACCATGACATCAAAGTCATTGGAATCACAGGAAGCATAGGAAAGACTATAACCAAAGAATTCACTTATTCTTTTCTTTCAAAAAAATTTAAAGTCCTCAAATCAGAAAAAAGCTATAACAATCATATTGGCCTTCCACTCTCACTGTTGCGGTTGACAAAACAGCATCAATTAGCTGTGCTTGAGATGGGGATGAACCACCCCGGTGAGATAGCTTCTTTAACGAAAATCGCTCCGCCAGATGTTGCTCTTATCACAAACATCCGGCCTGTTCATCTTCAATATTTTAACGGAATAGAAGAAATAGCCAAGGCAAAAAAAGAAATCCTTGACGGATTAAAAAACCAGGGAACCGCTATTCTAAATGGAGACGACCCTCTGGTCATTGAAATAAGCAAAAATTGGAAAGGCAGGAAAATCTTTTTCGGAAGCTCTGAATCCTGTGAAATACAGGTATTAGATTACAAGAAGAAGGGATTTGAAGGAATTTCCCTTGACTTCGCCTATGGCAAGACACAGGAACACATAACCCTGCCATTCTTCTACGAAAGTTATCTCTATAACTTTTTAGCGGCTGCAGCTATTGCATATTCCTTTTCTATTCCTTTCGATACAATTCGCTCAGAAATCAATAATCTGAAGCCCCTCCCCATGCGGGGAACTCTTTTCCATTTAGGTAAAGATATTTACTTGATAGATGATTCTTACAATTCAAATCCTGCTTCATTAAAGTCCGCCTTAAAGAGTGCAAAAGACCTCCCGGCAAAAAGAAATGTCGCTGTTTTAGGAGATATGTTAGAACTTGGGCCAAAAGAAATCGACTACCATATTGAAGCAGGCCAGTGCGTGAAAGCCCTGGGATGGGACGTTTTAATTACTGTGGGCCCCCTCAGCCGGCATATGGCTGAAGGAGCTTTAAGATCCGGTATGTCCAAAGATCAAATTTTTTCTTATCCCGATTCCGAAGAAGCTGCCGCTGAGTTACTATCTTTTCTTAAAGAAGGCGACCTTGTTCTTGTAAAGGGATCAAGAAAGATGAAAACAGAGAAAATAGTCGAAAAATTATTACAAAAAGGAGAATAATGTGCTTTACTGGCTTCTTGTTCCATTGAAAAATTACTTATTTTTTTTCAATGTATTCCATTATATCACCGTCAGGACAGCACTTGCTGGCATAACAGCCCTGCTTGTTACACTAATATTAGGCCCATGGTTGATTAAGTTGCTATATAGATACCAAATTGGAGAAGAAATCCGGCCTGATGGTCCTAAGAGACACCTTGAAAAAAAAGGCACGCCTTCTATGGGTGGAATCCTCATTATCAGTTCGACACTTTTCACAACGTTACTCTGGGGAAACCTTGGCAATATATACATATGGATAGCCATGTTCACCATGTTTTCTTTTGGAGTCCTTGGTTTCTGGGATGACTATCTTAAAATCAAGAAAAAAGTTTCCTCTGGTCTCATCATACGGCGCAAGCTTTTTATTCAAATCATCATTTCTGCCATCATAGGATTAATCCTGGTTTACCTTGGCTTTAAAGGTGAATTCAACCTTCACCTGACTTTTCCTTTTTTTAAAAAATGGATTCCCTATTTAGGTTTAGTTTATCTACCATGGATTATTTTTATTCTTGTTGGCTCGTCAAATGCTGTAAATCTTGCTGATGGCCTGGATGGATTAGCCATAGGCCTTACGCTCATTAGCACAAGCGCTTTTACAGCACTCACATATGTAGCAGGGCATGCACTCTGGTCTCAATATCTAAATATCGCAAGAGTTCCTTTAGCTGCAGAGCTTACAGTTTTTACAGGAGCCATGGCAGGAGCATGCCTGGGGTTCCTGTGGTATAACTGCCATCCCGCGCAAATATTCATGGGAGACGTGGGTGCTCTATCTTTAGGCGGGACAATCGGAGTTATCGCTATCATGATAAAGCAGGAATTTCTTTTATTTATGGTTGCAGGAGTTTTCATCCTGGAAGCTTTATCAGTACTCCTCCAGGTGTCTTATTTTAAACTTACAGGAGGAAAGAGGATCTTTAAAATGGCGCCTCTGCATCATCATTTTGAACTTATCGGATGGTCAGAGGAAAAAATTGTGGTTCGATTCTGGATATTAAGCATCATATTTGCCCTATTCAGTCTTACTACCCTCAAGTTGAGATAGGCAATGAAACTTAACAGGAAAAAAGTTTTGGTCGTCGGATTTGGAAAAACAGGAGAAGCTGTCTGTGATTTTCTTCTTCATCAAGGAGCTCACGTGAAAGTTTCGGAAAAAAAGACCAAAGAAGAGTTAGGAGAAAAATACCAGGTGTGGACTCAAAGAGGCATAAGCATCGAGACAGGGATGCATAATCTGCAATCTTTTCTGGAAGCAGACCTTATTATTCCCAGTCCCGGAGTTCCAATTATTCCAGAACTAATAGAAGCCATGGCCAGAGGTATCCAGGTGATTTCCGAAATAGAGCTTGCATACAGGTTCCTAAAAGGAAAAATCGTGGGAATAACAGGATCAAACGGCAAGTCCACAACAACCACTCTAACTCATAAAATCCTGAAAGAAGGCGGAATAGACTCTTATCTGGCAGGAAACATTGGAACTCCATTGATAAGCTTTGTGAAAAACAGTAAGCCGCAACATATATATGTGACAGAGATTTCAAGCTTTCAGCTGGAATACATTCACATGTTTAAAGCTGATATTTCGATCGTGTTGAATATTACTCTTGACCATCTGGACTGGCATCTATCCTTTGATGACTATTATACGGCCAAAAAAAAGCTCGTTTTATATCAAGGTCAAGATGACATCGCTATCCTTAATAAGGATGATCCTTTTGTATGGGCTCTTAGCAAAGAAAAACAAGGTCATGTCTACGCCTTTAGCCGAATAGATAAAGTACCCAGGGGCCTTTTTATCAAAGATGACTGGATCATTCTTGCCGGTGATGAGGAAGAAAAATTCATGAAAACTTCAGAAATCCCACTTTTGGGACCACATAATCAGGAAAATATTATGGCTTCTGTGCTTGTTGCATACTTATTAGGAATCCCATTATCCAAAGTGAAAAAATCCATTCAAACCTTTGAAGGGCTTGAACATCGCCTGGAGAAGACATTAACCATAAATGACATTGAATTTTACAATGACTCTAAGGCCACAAACGTTGATGCGACTCTGAAATCTATACAAAGTTTCAAAAATAAAATCGTCCTTATTCTTGGAGGAAGAGACAAAGGAGGTGATTTCACGAAATTAAGAGAGCCAATAAAAGAAAAAACGAGAGCGGTTATTCTTCTTGGGGAGGCAACTGAGAAAATAAAAAAACAGCTAAAAAACACAGTTCCGCTCCACTGTGTTTCTTCTCTCAAGGAGGCAGTGGATACAGGATATTCTCTGGCTAAACCTGGAGAAATCGTTCTTCTTGCTCCTGCCTGCACAAGTTTTGATATGTTTCAAAACTTTGAAGAAAGAGGCAGAAGTTTTAAACAGGAAGTCTGGGATCTTAAGGAAAGGACAGGAAAGGGAAAATAGAGTTCTATGGAAATATTTAGACCTTATGGCTTTGACAAGCCCATGTTCATAATAACTTTAATTCTAATCCTGTTTGGATTACTGATGATATTCAGTTCATCAGCAGTTCTTGCAGGTGAAAAATACCACCAGTCGTTCTACTTTCTTATCCAACAAAGCATTGGAGTTGTTTTAGGATTGTTTTTCATTATCTTTTTACTTTCAATACGGACTCCATTTTACCAAAACGTTTATTTCATATATGGATTACTCATCCTCTCAGTAGCTCTTTTAGCCCTTTGTTTAACAATGCCTGTATATGGAGGCGCAAACCGCTGGATTTATTTTTCTGGACTGAGGTTTCAACCATCTGAATTGTCAAAAATAAGCATTATTCTCTTTCTTTCTTCATATTTGGAAAGAAAAAAAGATAAGCTGCATGATTTTAATACTCTTCTATTCCCCTTAGGAATTATACTGGTATTCATCCTTTTAACCATAAAAGAACCCGATTATGGAACAGCTATCCTCATCTGTGTCCTATCCGGCCTAATGCTTTTTATCGGAGGGGTTAAAATAAAACACTTCCTTTTTCTTGGAGCTATTTCCATCGGGCTTTTCGGTTTCTATCTTTTCAAAGCAAGCTACAGGTTGGAGAGAATCATTGCCTTTTTATTTCCAACAAAAGATCCATTAGGCAGCGGATTTCAAGTGATTCAATCAAAAATAGCTGTTGGCAGAGGAGGACTATTTGGCGTTAGCATTGGAGAAAGCAGCCAAAAGCTTTTCTTCCTTCCCTGCGCACACACAGACTACATCTACGCAATCGTGGGAGAAGAGATAGGCCTTATTGGAACGCTTGCAGTATTGTTTCTCTTTGTGTTTTTTCTATGGCGGGGCTTGCTCATTTCCAGGAGGGCCCCAAACCTGTTTTGCCAGCTATTAGCCGCAGGCCTGACCATAGCCATTTTCTCTCAAGCATTATTAAATATAAGCATAGTAGTTGGATTAGGCCCTCCTACGGGCTTCCCTCTTCCTCTCGTCAGCTTCGGAAGGTCATCTCTTTTAAGCACTCTTTTTGCTATCGCTATTCTTCTTCATATCTCGCAAAGGCGCACAAGCATTAAAGGGAAAAAATGAGAAATAAGACAGTGATTATTAGCGGAGGAGGAACAGGGGGACATTTGTATCCGGCTTTAGCCATAGGCCAAAAATTAAAGGAAAAAGATTCCGGGATTAATCTAATTTTCGTAGGAAGCAAGCGCGGAGTGGAAGAAAAGATCATGAAGCATTATAAGGCAAAATTCATCCCATTGAAGATTGAAGGAATAAAAGGAAAAGGGCTGAAAGTTATTAAATCACTTGTCATCCTTCCGTTCGCTTTCATAAAATCTTTCGCCATTTTACTCAAGAACAAGCCAAAATTGGTCATAGGCATGGGTGGCTACAGCTCAGGTCCAATCGTGCTTCTCGCCTCCTGGATGAGGATTCCCACTATAATCCTGGAGCAAAATGTTTACCCCGGATTCACAAATAGAGTCCTCCTTCCCCGAGTAAAAAAAGCTGTCACTGCATTCAAAAATTCCATTCCTTATTTCAGAGGAAAGGGGGTTTTCATTGGAAATCCTGTGAGAGAGGAATTTTATTATCTTACACATGATTATCTTATACATGAGAAAAAAAATCATTATTTCACCATTTTGATTTTTGGCGGAAGTCAAGGATCGCATTTCCTCAATCAGGCGGTTATTTCTTCGCTTCCGCTTTTGAAAGAAGAAAAAGAAGCGCTGAGAATCTTTCATCAAACAGGAGAAAAAGATTATGAATGGGTAAAAGCGCAATATATAACTAATGGATTCTCAGATGAAGGAGTTGCTCCATATTTCCATAATATGGCTGAGCTTTTTCAAAAAGCAGATTTACTTATATGCCGCGCCGGAGCTACAACAATTGCAGAAATCATTGCTGCCCGTAAGGCTTCAATTTTAATACCGTTTGCTAAAGCAGCAGATAACCACCAGTTCTATAATGCTAAAGAATTAGAAAATATAGGAGGAGCAGAACTTATATGTGAGGAAGAATTTACACCGGCAAAACTTGCAGGTAAAATTCTACATTTTATGAAAAACAGGCAAGAGATAACACGGATGGAAAAAAATTTAGAGCAGCTTAGAACAGAAAATGCAGCCGATAGAATTTCAAATCTTTGTCTTGAACTCATGAAAACACAACACAAGGAGGATCGAACTTGGTGAAGCAGATATACAAGAAGCTCAATCATATTCATATGATAGGCATTGGAGGCACGGGCATGAACGGAATTGCCGAAGTGTTATTGAATCTCGGCTATAAAGTGTCAGGAACAGATATCAACAAAAATGAAGCTACGAAACGCCTGTCCCGGCTTGGCGCAGAAATCCATATCGGCCACAAAGCAGAAAAAGTAGAAGGGGCAGATGTTGTGGTCATCTCCTCTGCAATAAAGAAAAACAATGTCGAAGTCAAAGAAGCCAGGCGCCGTAAGATTCCAGTTATACCGAGAGCAGAAATGTTGGCGGAATTAATGCGCATGAAATACGGCATTGCTATAGCTGGTTCACATGGAAAAACATCCACAACATCCATGATCGCACAGGTGCTTGAATCAGGCGGTTTTGACCCAACAATCATTGTAGGAGGACGATTAAATACAATCGGAGCTCACGCAAAACTCGGAGAAGGTGACTTTATTGTTGCAGAAGCAGATGAAAGCGACCGTTCCTTCCTGTATTTATCTCCTTTCATCGCTGTGCTTACAAACCTGGATGAAGAGCATCTTGACCAATACAAAACAATCGATGAGATTAAAAAAACATTCGTATCTTTTGCCAATAAAGTCCCCTTTTACTGCCCAGTTGTGCTTTGCCTTGATGATGCCAATCTTCGAAGTTTAATTCCTTCGCTTGAGCGGAGAATTATCACATATGGATTCTCGTCAAAAGCGGATATATTTGCAAGAGAACCAGAATTTAAAGACTTTACAAGCACATCTGTTCTCTTCAGGAAAGACAAGAAATTAGGGACTCTTCGCCTGAATGTCCCTGGTATCCACAGCATATACAATGCAATGGCTGCTGTTGCCATTGGGCTTGATTTGGATATCTCCATTTCTAATATCTTTAAATCGCTCGAGAGCTATCACGGAATAGGACGCAGGTTTGAGTTGAAAGCAACAATCAACGACATCATGGTCATAGAGGATTATGCCCATCATCCAACAGAGGTCAAGGCTGTACTAACTGCTGCAAAGAATGGATGGTCTCGGAGGATTGTTGCTGTATTTCAGCCACACCGTTACTCACGCCTTTCTTTGCTTAAAGAAAAATTCGCAACAGTCTTAAAGCAAGCAGATTTGCTTATCATCACAGAAGTTTACCCTGCCGGAGAAAAACCTATCCCCGGAGCCTCAGGGGCTGCTCTCTTTGAAGAGATTAAGCGATTGGGACATAAAAACATCTATTTTGAACCAACCCTTAAAAAAATCCCTGGCCTGGTAGAGAAACTTTTGCAACCTAAAGACATGATTTTCATTCTCGGCGCAGGAAGTATTTATAGAGTCATTCCTGAAATCATTAAAAATCTTGGAGGATCAAAGTAACCATGCCTGCACATCTTTACCCCGCAATCAGGTACAGAAGAAGCTCATTTCTGGATAAACAGGAGTATTTCAGGCGCAAGGATGAAAAAATAAAGACAAAAAAAATCCAAAGAAAAATAAAATTAAAATACAAACACGTTTTTCTAATGCTCTTCTTTGTGGCCGGGTTCTTTTATTGTATTCAACAAGTGTATCTTTTCCTAATCGCTTGGGATAAATTGAATATAAATACAGTTGAAATCATATGTCCAAAACCAGAGCTTAAAGCTGATATCGAGAATTATTTTGCAGAAAAAACACTGGGAAATATTATTCTCCTGGATATTAACCGCCTCCATACCGCACTCTCTGAGCATCCATGGGTAAAAAATATCTATTTGAGAAAGATTTTCCCATCGTCATTAAGGGTGGAAATCAAACCGAGGAAGCCATTTGCAATCTTGAAGAAGAATAATTTGCTACTCATTGACAGAAAGGGAACAATCCTCGAACACATTGACTCTACTGCGCTTGTGAACCTTCCTGTTCTCATTGACACAAGCGGCTTCGAGAAAGACGTTTCTGAAAAATTAAGTTTAGCATGGCAGTGCCTGGACAATTTAGGCCCTTTTAAAATGGAACAAGTGGAGACCTTGAACCTCTCAGATTATGGGAATGTCTCCCTCAAATTAAAGGAGTTTTCCGCATGGCTTTTTTTAGGTGAAGATAACTTCTCTGAAAAATTAGAGTTATACCATAAAAAACGTGCGGAGTTGGAACAATACGGCATGTTAGAGTATATCGATTTACGTATTCCAGGCCGTATATACATCAAAGCACAAAACACATCTTATGAAGATGCTGGCACCAACTCTGCAAAGGAGGCAAACTAATGCCAAAAAACGGATATATCGTCGGACTCGATATTGGGACAAAAAAGATCGCTGCGATTATCGGTGAAATCACAGAAAATAAAAAAATTGAGATTATTGGGATTGGAACATCAGAATCAAGAGGACTGCGAAAAGGTGTAGTTGTCAATTTAGACGCTACTGTCGATGCTATCAAAAAAGCCCAGGAAGAAGCGGAACTCATGGCAGGAGTGGAGATAAATTCTGCATTCATTGGGCTTTCAGGAGCTCATATAAAAAGTTTTAACAGCAGAGGAGTCATTGCTGTATCCGGGAGAAACAGAGAAATCACACGTGAAGACATCAAGCGCGTTATTGACCAATCCAAAGCTGTGTCCATCCCACCTGACAGAGAAATCATCCATATTATTCCTCAAGAATTTATTGTCGATGAACAAGATGGAATCAAAGACCCACTCGGAATGAGTGGCATTAAGCTCGAAGTCAATGTTCATATTGTCACAGGAGCAAGAACTTCTGTCCAAAACCTGCGTACATGTATTTCTCGCGCCGGCATTGAAATCGAGCAAATCATTCTCAACCAGATAGCCACAAGCACATCCACTCTGACTCATGACGAAATGGAACTTGGTGTTGGCCTCATTGACATTGGAGGAGGCACAACAGAGATTGCAATCTTTGAGAGAGGAAGCCTATGGTACACTTCTGTCATCCCGATTGGAGGCGACAACTTTACAAATGACATTGCAGTTGGACTTCGGGCTCCAATCCCTGAAGCAGAAAAAATAAAGAAAAAGTTTGGATGCGTCACCTCTCCATTAGTTGAAGAACAGGAGACTATAGAAGTCCCATCTGTAGGAAAAGGGAAAAAACCTCGAGTGCTTTCGCGACAGTTATTGGCAGATATTATTCATCCACGGGCAGAAGAAATCTTTCGCCTTGTTGATAATGATATCAAAAGGATGGGCTATGAAAAATCTCTCAACTCAGGAATTGTGCTCACGGGTGGAACTGCATTACTCGAAGGATTGGAAGAAGTTGCAGAAGAAATCTTTGATTTGCCGGCAAGGCGTGGTGACCCAATGGGTATCGGGGGCCTGGTGGACAGAGTCAACACGCCTGACTTTGCCACTTCTGTTGGACTAATCCTTTATGGATACAATCAATGGAAGAGCACAGGAATTTCTAAAGATAGAAAAAAAGGATTTTGGTCCAAATTTAAAGATTGGCTTAAAGAGGCTTAGGAGGAAAAAATGAGTGAGGAAATTAAAAGTAAATTAAAATTTCATCTGGTAGAAGAACAGATTGGCGCCAATATTAAGGTCATCGGACTTGGTGGCGGAGGAGGCAATGCCATCAACAGGATGATAGAGACAAGAATAGAAGGCGTCGAGTTCATCGCCGTCAATACAGACCTGCAAGCCCTCAGCAACAATAAAGCCGGAACCAAAGTGCAAATCGGAAATCAACTGACAAAAGGGTTAGGTTCTGGTGGCAGGCCGGATATTGGAAAACAAGCTGCTATAGAAGATACAGAAAGACTCATTGAGGTTCTACAGGGAGCTGATATGGTTTTTCTGACAACTGGAATGGGAGGAGGAACAGGAACAGGTGCTGCCCCTATTCTTGCTAACCTTGCCTCAGAAATGGATATATTAGTCATCGCGATTGTCACTCTTCCATTTGAGTTTGAGGGAAAAATCCGTGCCCAGCAAGCACAAGAAGGTTTATCAGAATTAAGAAATGCTGTGGACACTGTAATCTCCATCCCGAATGAAAGACTTCTTCAAACAGTCAACCTCGACACATCCATCCAGGATGCCTTCAAGATAGCCGATGACATATTGCGTCAAGGTGTTCAAGGAATTTCAGATCTCATCACAAGGCCAGGCTTGATTAACCTCGATTTTGCTGACGTTAAATCAATCATGAAAGGCATGGGGATGGCCTTCATGGGCACAGGAATCGCCTCTGGAGAGAACAGAGCCATTGATGCAGCTCAAAGAGCAATCTCGAGCCCCCTGTTGGTGGATACTTCAATAGAAGGGGCTCATGGAGTGCTTATCAACATCACTGGCGGCAAAGACGTCACGCTTCACGAAGTCTCTAAAGCCTCGGAACTTATCCACAGTCTCGCTCATCCTGAAGCAAATATCATATTCGGCACAGTAATTGATGAAAACTTGAAAGAAATGGTGAAGGTGACAGTCATTGCAACAGGTTTTGACCAGGAGCAAGCAAGAGAACGAGTAACACCAGAAAGATTCCAAACACAAAGAGAGCAGGCTCCATTTCCACTTCGCATTCCTCAAGAAACTCCACCATACGTCTTTGAACCAAAAGGAAGCGACCCCCTCTGGGAGAGGCCCTCATGGGAAAGACAGTGGGACTCCTATGAGACTCCTTCGTTCATCCGAAGGAACAAGCTCTCTCCGGTGAGGAAAACACCTGCATGATTTCCTCAGACCTGATTATCGCCAACTGCAGCCAGCTTCTCACATGCAGGGGCTCTGTTCCAAAAAGAGAAAAAGACCTGCAAAATGTAGGACTTATTGAGAATGGCTGCATTGCCTCTTTAAAAGGCAGGATTGTTTTTGTTGGAGAAAAAGAAAATCTCGAGAAGAAAGTTCATTTTGAGAAAGATGCTGTATTCATTGATGGCAGCGGGCTTGTAGGGCTTCCGGGTTTTGTTGATTCACACACACACCTTCCTTTTGCAGGCTCCAGGGAAGAAGAATTTGCTCTCCGGCTTCAAGGATATACCTATCAACAATTAGCAGAAAAAGGATTAGGAATTCAGACAACCGTAAATGCAACCCGTAAAGCCACCAAGGAAGAACTCATCGATCTTTGTCTTTGCCGGCTAAACACAATGCTCCTCCACGGAACAACCACTGTAGAAGCCAAAAGCGGATACGGCTTAAATATTAAGGATGAGCTTAAACAGCTCAAAGTTCTAAAGGAGCTCAATGAAAAGCATCCTGTGGATATTATCCCGACTTTTATGGGTGCGCATGAAGTCCCTAAAGAATATAAAGGCAGAAAGCAAGATTATATTGAACTCCTAATCAATGAGGCTCTCCCTGAGGTCAAAAAAAATAATTTAGCAGAGTTTTTCGATGTGTTTTGTGAACAAGGAGTCTATTCGATCGAAGACACACGGCACCTGATTAGAGCTGCAAAAAAGCAAGGTTTCAAAATCAAAATCCATGCTGACGAATTTGCACCTTTAGGTGGAGCACAGCTTGCTGTTGAGGAAGGAGCCACATCAGCTGACCATTTAATGGCCGTAACAGAAGAAGGGATCAAGGCATTGTCCCGAAGCTCTACAGTTGCCACGATGCTTCCAGCCGTTCCTTTCTTCCTCATGCAGGAGAAAAAAGCCCCTGCCAGAAAACTCATCGATGAAGGTGCTATTGTGGCTCTGGCTACTGATTTCAATCCTGGAAGCTCCATGACTGAATCCATGCTTTTCATCTTACAATTAGCAGTTTTCACACTGAATATGGGAATCGAAGAAGCCATCAATGCTGCAACAGCCAATGCTGCCTATGCCCTATCTCGACATGAAGACGTCGGAACTCTTGAAGTAGGGAAAAAAATGGATGTCATCCTTTGCGATGTTCCAAATTATCTCCATCTTGCCTACCATTTAGGCATCAATCCAATAAAGCATGTCATCAAAGACGGAAAGTTGGTAGTCAAAGATAAAAATGTTTTATGAATGCCAACCCCATCCTTTATTCACATTATAGAAGTTGCTAAGAACAGTCTTCGAATTATTATTTTGTTGTTTATTGGTTTTACAATTTTCCTGTTTTTCTAGTTTTGTATTTATTGTCGAAGGAATAGAGACTTCTGGCCTGCTTAAAAATTCTTCAAATTTATTTTTCTCCTTAAAATTCCAGTTCATAAAAACTCCAAGACATCTAAATTGTTAGATATATTGATTGCAATATAATATGGATATTGATAGGATATTACTGCATTTTCAGCATGTTGCTACATGGGTTCATATGTTTTAGAGGGGTTTTTAAAATGTTTTTCTCAAAATATAACATGCTATAGGAGGGTTAAGAAATGAACTCGTCTTTACTAGAATTATGCAATCTTGTTGCAGACCAGGGAGCCAAATACGCCCATCAACACAAAGAACTCTTTTTGGAAGTCGTGAAGGAAACAACGGATAAGGCTATATCAGAGAAGCAAGTCGATGCCATTTTTAAGATTTTTTCTTTTCTTAACTGGGCTTACGCAAATGGCGTCTGGTCAAATCTCAGCAACACCACTTTGCGAAGAGACTTGATGGGGCAGAGCATGAAGAGCATCGTGCTTAGGACAGCGTATGAGTTAGCTGAAGATAAATCAAACGAAGGGGTTGCTTTTTTCGCAGCAGAGTTTGATCAAGAATTCAGAAAGTTTGTCTTGGCATACAACGAAAGGATAAAAGAACTAGCAGGAGAGGGACTCGAAAT
>JACUUK010000140.1 GCA_014859315.1 Candidatus Aminicenantota bacterium | reverse complement strand
TTAGTTCCGCCTGTCCTGGCTCCATAATAATACTGTCCAGCCAAACCTCCTGCGCCATGACACATCGGCATCCCTCCAAAAAAAGGAACAACCGTATTCATAATTCCCATATTGAGAGCTAATTTTTTTTCTTCAACGGCTTTATCCGGCCAGTATTCTTTGATAAGAGCAGCAGTGGCGATAACCGCATTGGATAGCGTTAGAAATATTTGGGTGAACCCAGCTAAAATGAACCCTTTCCAAATTTCCTTGAATGTAAAAAATGTAATTGGAGGAAGTGAAAATCCTATTTGAACAGCTGGTGATAATTTTCCCTGAACGCCTATGATAACTATTCCTAAAACCATAAGAATTATAGCTGCCGGAGCATATTTGTTTTCTCTGAATATTAAAACGATTAAAATCGAGATAATTCCTAAAACCAGTCCTCCTGACATCAGTTGAATGCCTTTGATTATCAATAAAATACCGAGTGTTAATTGGATAGCCCTGATAACACAATGAGGAGTCAGCCGCACAATTTTATCTATTAATCCAATCGATGCAAGTAGAAGCCAGAATATTCCTGTGCTAAAACCTGAGGCATAAATAAGCGAAGGAGACCATTTCTGAGATATAGCTACTGCTGCAATAGCTTTTTTTGGCTGGAGAGGCATTGGAAGTTTATAGACTATTCCAGTAACAATATTAACCAGTCCCATCATTATCAGAAGGCCTGCAGGGTTCATTCCGTTGATAGCGATATAGCCTGCAGCTAACGGTAGAAAAGTTCCAAAATCCCCAAGAGAGCCGGCCAATTCTCGCAGGTTGAATTCAAATTGATTGATACGCATTTTTTATTTTGATTTTAACGTAGGAAAGAATAAACAAATTATTAAAAAAACGCTATATAAAATTTCAATTGAGTCATATTTAGAGCTTTGAGCTATGTTGAAAGTTATTGGATATATAAGTAATTTATGTGCGTTTAAATTCGGTCTTGATTGCATTTCTTAATATTTTTTTGAATTTATATATTTTTTAAGGAAGAAATTCTATATATTTGACGTCTAAATAATATTAAAACCATATAATTTCATCAAAAGTTTTAAGGAGGAAATCTTTCATGAAAGGGCAAAAGACAAGAACATTTATTTTATTTGCTGTCTGTTTATTGATTTTTAGCCAGTTTATTTTTGCTAAAATCGACCCACAATTTTTTTCTGCTTTAAAAGCCAGAAGTATCGGCCCGGCAAACATGAGCGGCAGGATTGGAGCTGTTGATGCAGTTGTTTCTAATCCGAATATCATATATGTTGGCGCTGCAACTGGAGGGCTCTGGAAATCAATTGACGGAGGAATAACCTGGACACCAATATTCGATGAACAGCAGGTTTCCTCAATAGGCGCTATTGCCATTAACCAGCACAATCCCAATATTGTCTGGGTAGGCACTGGTGAGGCCGCACCACGTAACAGCGTTGGAGTCGGTCGAGGTGTGTATCTTACAGTTGACGGAGGAAAAACCTGGAAGTTTCTGGGGCTTGAGAAGACCGAAAAGATTTCAAAGATATTATTACACCCTGACAACCCAGATATAGCTTATGTAGGTGCAGTAGGGACCACATGGGGAGAGAACCCGGAAAGAGGCGTTTATAAGACAGTTGACGGAGGAAAAACCTGGAAGAAGATATTATATGTTAATGAAAAAACCGGTGTGGGTGATATGGATATGGATCCAGGCAATCCGAACAAAATCATCGTTGCAATGTGGCAGCATAGGCGCTGGCCGTGGTTTTTTGAATCAGGAGGTCCTGGAAGCGGCCTTTATATTACAGTAAATGGCGGGGAAGAGTGGCAGAGATTAACTGATAAAGATGGTCTGCCCAAGGGCGAACTTGGCCGGACAGGAATCGCTTTTTCTCCAGGTAAACCAGAGATAGTTTATGCACTGGTAGAAGCTGAAAAGAGTGTTCTTCTGCGCTCGATTAATGGAGGATATAACTGGGAGGTTGTGAATAACCAGCCAGGTATCCACAATCGGCCGTTTTATTACAGCAGGATTTGGGTTAACCCTGTGAATGAAAATATTCTTTATATGCTGCATACTCAACTAATGGTCAGCGAAGACGCAGGAAAAACTTTCAAGCCATTGGCCTCATTCGGGCAGTCACATTCTGACTACCATGCGATGTGGATTCATCCAGATGGGGAGATGATGGTCGTTGGCAATGATGGCGGTGTTGTAATCAGCTATCACAGAGGTAAGAGTTGGCGCTTTGTTGAAAACCTTCCGCTTGGCCAGTTCTACCATATAAGCTTTGATATGGAAATCCCTTATAACGTGTATGGTGGATTGCAGGATAACGGGTCGTGGCGAGGCCCGGCATATGTGCTGAAAGAGAGGGCTATCTACAGTTATTTATGGAAGAATGTAGGTGGAGGCGATGGATTTGATACAGAGCCAGATCCTGAAAATTCAAAGGCAGGCTACGGCATGTCCCAGGGAGGAAACCTATACTATTTTGATATCTCAACAGGCACAAGCAGGAACATAGTTCCAACAGAATCCGATGTCAAGCACCGCTATAACTGGAATGCAGGCTTTGCCGTGGATTCCTTTAAACCAGCCACTATTTACCTTGGTAGTCAATTTGTCCATCGAAGCACGGATAAAGGAAGGACATGGGAAATAATCAGTCCTGATTTAACCACAAATGACCCTGAAAAACAGAAACAAACAGAAAGCGGTGGCTTGACCCTTGATGTAACAAATGCTGAAAACCACTGCACTATAATGTGTATTGCACCAAGTCCAGTGAAAGAAGGGATCATCTGGGTTGGAACCGATGATGGAAACATCCAGTTGACCAGAGATGGCGGTAAAACCTGGGAGCTTGTATCAAAATCATTGACAACAGGCGGAAAGGGTAAAGTTCCGGCTGCAGCATGGGTTTCTCATGTGGAAGCATCTAAATTTGATGCAGCTACTGCCTATGTGACTTTTGATGACCATCGCCGTTCTAACTGGACCACTTATGTTTATGTTACTCATGATTATGGTAAAACCTGGAAGAGTCTGGTTACTCCAGAGATAGATGGCTTTGTGCATGTAATCGAAGAAGATACTGTCAATAAAAACCTGCTGTTCCTTGGGACTGAGTTCGGCCTCTTTGTCAGTTTTAACGGTGGAGAGAATTGGATGAAATGGACTCATGGTGTTCCAACGGTTCCTGTTCGCGACCTGGCAGTCCATACAAGAGAAAATGATTTGATAATCGGCACTCACGGCAGGTCAATTTATATAATCGATGACATATCACCGCTTAGAGAAATTTCCGAAGCTCTCATCCAGAAGAAATTACACCTCTTCGAAGTTCCTGATGCTTATCAATATCAGCAGGGCCGGCTAAGCTCGTTCATGAGTCCAGGGGATACTGCTTTTGCTGGCGAGAATAAAAGAACAGGTGCTTGTTTTACATATTATCTCATTCCAAGCGAACCCAAGAAAGATGAATCAAAGACTGAGCCTGGAGACCCGATGAGCCAACAAGCGGGAAGAATGAGCCAGGCGGGTGGTGTGGCTCAGTTTCGACGCATGGGAATGATGGGCCCTTCGTCTTCGAGGGTTTCTATTGAAATTCTTGATAGCCAGGGGAAAGTAGTGAGCCAATTCAATGGAACTGAAAACAAAGGAATAAACCGGGTATACTGGAATTTCAGAGAACAGCTCCCAGGAACAGAAGAGCAGATGCAGGCAGAGAGATTTGCTTTCAGAAGAGGCGGCTTGATGGTTTTGCCCGGAGAATATACGGTAAAAGTCAAATATGACAGCCAGGAAGTAAGCAAGAAATTCACCGTTAAAAGTGATCCTCGCCTGAAAGTTGATATTGAAGTTCTGAAAGAAAATTATAAGGAAGCAAAAGCTGCCCAACAATTATCCATGGTCATTATGGAGGCAGACCGCCAAATTCAAGAAACTCAGAAAGCTATTAAAACGATTTCTGAATATGCAAGGACTAACCGGACACCAAAGACAAGGGACCTAATGAAAGCAGGTCGTGAACTCGATGGGAAGCTTAAAAAACTTTCGGAAACACTGAATCCAGTACCACCTAAACAGGGAATTGCTGACCGTTCAGCCGGATTGAGAAGCCAGGTGATGCGGGCAGTGATGATGGTGATGGGTTCCGGATATGACCCCATCAGCCAGGCAGCAAAAGTGAAATATCAGAAAGTAACTTCTGAAGTCGAGGCCTTCTTGGAAGGTTTCAACAGATTCTACCAGACTGATGTTGAGGAATTCAAAAAACTGGTTGTTGAATCGGGATTTTCCCTGTTCAAGCCTTTTAAACCATTGAAACTCGAGAATAAATAAAGATATCCTTCCAGCAGTTATTTTACGAGTCGAACTTGTTTTA
>JACUUK010000139.1 GCA_014859315.1 Candidatus Aminicenantota bacterium | reverse complement strand
AATGGCGTATAAAATCTGAGGGGAGCAAAGCCATGCTCAGGTCTTTCCTCGTTAAGACGAATTTATAGAACTTTAAATATCACGGAAAAAAAGATGCATACCTTTTCATCTTTACATTAAGTCAATGACTCATATTGTGCTATAATAGAAAAAGATTGCGATTTTCTCTTTAAGGAGGGAGCAATGCGTCAATCAATTTTTATTTTTCTCTCATGTTTATTAATCACATTTACTTCCCTTGGTTTGTGCTATGAAAAGGCAGTATCTGATGAAGAGGATATCACTATAAAAGAAATTACCCCCTTCCCTTACTGCTCAATCTCTCATAAAGGCCCTTATTCTGATATCCCTGAAGTTATAAGTATCTTAATGTATAATTCAAGAAATCAAAACGTATTTCCAGCTGGTCCTATATTTGGGATTTTTCATAACGTTCCAGGAGTAACAAAACCTGCTGACCTCCAGTGGGAGGTTGGATTCATAGTTAGTGCTCCTATCATGGCCAGAGATCCCCTTGAAGTTAAAGAATGGAATCATACTCTTGTAGTATCAACTATATATGTTGGTTCATATGAAGAAAGTGAACAAATATATCAAGATATTTTCCAATGGATGGAAGATAACGACTATATCCAATCAGGCCCAATTATGGAAATATTTCTCGATGTTCCTTCCGAAACATCCGGTGCACAAGAAAGGAAGACTGAAATCTGGGTTCCATGCAGAAAAAAATGAAAACTATTCCTCTGAAAACCCCTTACATGCTTTAACACAAATTCCACAAATGTACTGCCCAACGATTCCCCTGCGGTTAAATTCTTTTAGCTGTTCAAAACAGGCCATATAATCAAAGTCCTCTCTTAGAGGCCGTATGGCCTGAGCCGGACACACATTCAAGCACTTTTGACAGGAACCACAATCTCCTTCACAAGCCTTATCTTCTTTAAGTGGCATATCTGTAAGAATCGTGACAAGTCTAAAACGCGCTCCGAATTTTTTGTTCACAAGAAGATTATTCCGTCCAATCCAACCTAACCCAGCAAGAGCGCCCACTTTTTTATGAGGCAAATGACCTCTCTGTTTTTCCCAGTCAATGATTTGTGAAGCAGGAATAGGAAGAGCTTGAAACCCAAGCTCTTGAATACGGTTAGCTGTAACGAAGGCCCCTCTATCCAGAAAAAAATTTATCTGGCGGTAATGATGAAAATAAATTCGTGTGGGCTCGTCATGGATATCTTCTAATACAGAATCCAAAAGTCTTTTTCCAAGACAAATGGCTTTATCAAACTTTTTCAACGATTCTTGACTCAAGGCAAACTCATGCTTGACTTCAGAAATTCCTGCGACGCCAAAAAGAGAGAATCCCTGGTCTAAAACAAATTTTTTTAAACTCTCATAGTAATCTTTCTCTAAACTCATCAAAACTGATTGTACGGAACCATGCTTTATGTGTCAACGAAGCAAAAAAATCATAAAAGATTTTTAAAAAATCTAAGGCCAGAGATTGACTCAATGGATTTATTAAGATATATCAAATAATAATTAATCATGAAGGAAGCGAGAAAATTTCAATCTTCATCTAATAAAGTCTATAGGAAATAGAATTTCAAAGGAGTAAAAATGGTCGAAAAAACTTTAGCTATAATTAAACCAGACGCCATAAAAAAGAAAACAATCGGCAAAATCATCAAGAGGATTGAGGATGAAGAATTTATCATTTGTGAGATGAAAATGCTTCACTTAACAAAAGAAGAAGCCCAGGGTTTTTATATTGTCCATAAAGCAAAGCCCTTTTATGAGAGTCTAACTGACTTCATGTCCTCTGGAAAAATCATAGTGATGGTCTTGGAAAGAGAAAATGCCATTTATCATTGGCGCACCGTGATGGGCGCTACAGACCCGGCTTTAGCTGAGCCAGGAACCATCCGCCATGCCTACGGGTTCTCTATAGAACGCAACGCTGTCCATGGATCTGACAGCCCAACAACAGCCATTTGGGAAATAGATTTTTTCTTTAAGAACGAAGGAAATAAATAAACAAAATCTTTAGAGGGAAAACAAGGCAATGATTATTATCTTTGCAGGTTACCTTGCATTAACAATGGGCATTGGCCTCTGGCAGGCCTTGAGAACCAAGACTCAATCTGACTTTGTCCTGGGTGCCTCAAAATTGCCCGGGTGGATGCTCGCTCTGTCTGAGCGTGCCACAGGAGAATCAGCATGGCTTTTGCTCGGGCTCACAGGTTTCATATATGCCCACGGTATTTCAGGCATATGGATCGGCGTGGGGTGCCTTTTAGGTATAAGCACAGCCTGGATTGTCCTTGCCAGAAAATTCCGTCGAGAAGCCAGCAAATATAACTCATTGACAATGCCTGAATACTTTTCTGCTAAATTCCCTCAAAAAGCAAACGCTATCAGGATACTTTCTACACTGATTATAGTCTTTTTCTTCATATTTTATGTCGGCGCTCAGTTTGCTGGAGCAGGAAAGACCATTTTCACAACATTCGGCCTAAGTCCCTTTTGGGGACAGATCATTGCAGCCGCTGTAATCCTTGTCTATGCCACTATTGGAGGATTTATAAGCGTTGTAGCAGTAGACACATTCCAGTCAATTCTCATGATCACAACACTCATTGTAACTCCAATTGTTATCATCATTCATATCCTTTCCGGGCCGTTCAGCATTCCTGAAGCAGTTGCTGCTGCCAGTAAAGGAGCAGGTTCATTGACAGGAGGGCTAACTGGCTTTGCCGCAGGATTACTCATTTTTAATAATCTCGCTTGGTTCTTTGGCTATCTTGGAGGCCAGCCCCAGCTCAATGCCCGTTTCATGGGTATGCGAGATGACAGAAATGTGAAAATCGGCAGGAATATTGCCGTTAGCTGGACCTTACTTGCCTACATTGGAGTCGTTATCATCGGAATGGGCGGGCTTGTGCTTTTTGGTCCTAATGCAGTGCCTGACGAAGAAATGATTCTTCCTTATATACTGAAACAGCTGTTTCCCTGGTGGCTCGCAGCAATCCTTCTGGCAGGTGCTGTAGCAGCCATGGTTTCCACTGCCCAGAGCATGCTGTTAGTTGCAGCATCCTCTGTCAGCCAGGATATCTATAAAGGTATTATCAAGAAAGGAAAGGCACCAGATGCCAAGCTTCTCACAATTTCCCGTATCGCAACTCTGGGAATCGGAATCTTCGCGCTAATCCTTGCTCTTACAACTTCGGATTTAATCTATTATATAGTCAGTTATGCTTGGGCAGGCATTGGCTGCTCATTTGCTCCTGCAGTACTTCTCTCTTTTTACTGGGACCGTTTTGGCTCATCAGGCGTTGTGACTGCTCTTTTTACAGGCCTCACCACAACAGTGATATGGATAGTCTCTGGCCTGGACAAGATGATTACAGCCAGAGCTGTTACATTTATTGTTGCTATGACTCTGGCAATACTTGTTACATTACTTAAAAAGGAAGAAAAGCATATTCCTGTAACACAACCTTAACAAAGAAAACTGTCATTCTTTTTCTTTAAATTTCATCTGGGATTTCAAATAATTTTCCATTTTTTTAAATTTATTTTCAACTTTTTCCCTCTATTTCCGACTAATTATATAAGGAGAAATGTATGAAGTAGTGCTAAATAGCGTGTTAATTAAAGCTAACTTATTATTTTTAAACAATTTAGTGAAAATAAGTTCTTGACAATTTGTGTTCAAGGGCTTAGATTTAATGGAACGCCTTGGGTTAAGATGAAGGAAAACGGCAAGACAGAATATTCTGCCATTTTTTACCACGAATAATTTCTTTTTATCCACATCCATGGTGTTTCTTATATTTTAAAGGAGGTTTACACAATGTGTAAAAAAAATTTCTTTAAGGTTGCTGCCATAATGGCATGCTTGGGTATTCTTTTGCTCTCAGTCCCTGGAACTTATGCCATGGACAAGAAAGCCTCCAAGTTCGACTACAAACTCCTCATTAAAAAACCTGCTATGTTCTTCTCCTCGCTCCTTTCATTCATTCCTATATTTGACACAGGAAAAACCACTGTTTCAACTGACAACACCCAGGACAACTACGGAAAAAAGATCAAGATTACAGGTACAATTAGTTCTGGAATACCAAGTGATGGAGATTGATACGAAGAAAAATTAATTTACTTCTTTTTATTAAACGTCTCACATAGAGAAAAACTAAAATAAACCTCTATATTTTGTAGCTTTTGAGAGGAGAATTTTATCATCTCTCAATTGAGACAATCAGTGAATAGTTGTCTTTGTCATTGCGATGAGCGCAGCGACGTGGCAATCTCGTAAGATAGAATATAGTGATAAGTAAGGAGTACGTAGTGAAAAGGAATACGAATAAGACTTGCTAAAAGAGATAGACAAGAACGTCCTGCAAAAAAAATAATTTTGGTG
>JACUUK010000138.1 GCA_014859315.1 Candidatus Aminicenantota bacterium | reverse complement strand
TTAAAAATAGAGGAGTAATGATGGAAAAATATGATTTGACGGTTATAGGAGGCGGACCCGGGGGATATGTGGCAGCAATAAAGGCCGCCCAGCTTAAAAAAAAGGTGTTACTGATTGAAAAAGAAAGGTTAGGGGGCACATGCATGAACTGGGGATGCATCCCTACCAAGTATCTCCTTCACCAGACAAAGATTTTTCAAGAGCTGAAGAAGAATAGAAACATAGATGGCCCTTTAAACGAATTGACGTGCAACTGGAGCCGTGTCCAGGGAGAGAAAAGCCGAATTGTTGATAGACTTGTAAAAGGTGTTCAATTCCTGCTTGAAAAAAATGGCGTAAAAATAATAAAAGGAAAAGCTTTGCTTGAGGATGGAAAACACGTAAGAATTCAATCTGATGGAGAACAAACGCTTTTTGAAACAGATAAAATGATACTTGCAACAGGAAGCCGGTCTTCTCATCTTCCGTTTTTAAAACCAGATGGGAAAGAGGTTCTAACAAGCCGTCAGGCTCTTGATTTAGAAACAATTCCTAAAAAAATGCTGATTGTAGGTGCTGGTGCTATTGGTCTTGAGATAGGAACCATATTTCACAGGCTTGGGACAGAAATTGTGATTTTGGAAATAATGCCAACAACTCTTCCTGGAAGTGATGAAGAGATAACTTCCAGGTTAGAAAGAATTTTAAAAACACAGGGTTTAAAGATTTATACACAGATGAAAATAGAAAAAAGCCGTTTAGAAAAAGGGAACGTGGTTCTTGAAGGAGTTAATCTCAAAGACCAAACACCTTTTGCCTTTGAAGGAGAGACAGTGCTTTTGGCTACAGGTAGAAGGCCGAATTCTGAGGATATAAGGGAAAGTGAATTAGGTTTTAAATTCCAAAGACAGGGTTTTCTTCGAGTGAACACTAAGCTTGAAACAGATGTTCCAGGAATATATGCAATCGGTGATCTTATTGGAGGAAAACTTCTTGCTCACAAGGCATCACACGAAGGAATAATTGCTGCAGAAAACGCATCTGGACTTCAAAAAGAAATGCATTATAATGCCATGCCTTTGGCTGTGTTTACAGAACCAGAATTTTCCTCTGTTGGCCTAACAGAACAGGAATTAAAGGAAAAAGGCATAAAGTATCAAGCCGGCTTGTTCTCTCTACAGGCAAATGGCCGTGCGCTGACAATGGGGAAGTCTGAAGGGATGGTAAAGATATTGGCTGACGAAAAAGATCGGGTAATCGGAGGGCATATTATTTCCCCGAATGCTAGCGAATTCATTACAGAGATTACATTGGCAATAGAAAAACAGTTGAGACTTCAAGACATCTCATCTTCTGTCCATATTCATCCTACATTGTCAGAGTCTGTGATGGAAGCTGCCATGAAAGCAAAAAATGAAGCAATCCACATGTTGAACCAATAGATTTTTAATGCCTATTTAAAAATCAGGGGTAGAATCACAAGAGGAAAAACAATAAAAAACTTATACAGTTGTTTTATTTGATGTAGCCGAGGGATTTCAACATTTCGAGACTTTTTTTATCTAAAGCTATATCCTTTTTTTTGGACAGTATCTCTTTTGATAAAGATTCTACATGCTGAAAGAGATATCTTGATTCTTTTGTTAATGGGTTAATTCCAAATATATCCTTTTTTTCTTCTGGATCAGTATAAAGGTTATAAAGTTCGAATTTTTTTTCACTCGGAGTGAATATCAGATGCCAAGGAAAGAGTAGACCTGCAAATTTATTTTTTGCAGCTTCCGGTTCATAGGTTTCTTGGAAAACTATAAAATTTTTATCCTTTTTAGGAGTAAACAGGTCTCTTCCCTGAAAGTGCTGTAATTTTTTAAACCCCATTATTTGCATGATTGTAGGAGCAATATCAAGGAGTGTTACAGGTTCTTTTAATCGTATATTTTTCAGTCTAAGATTTGGATTATAGATTATTAGAGGGACTTTCATATAGATGTTATAGAGAAGATGAATATGTCCAATATGTGGATCACCATAATTATTTAAATATTCACCAAGACCTTCTCCGTGGTCACCTACTACCAGGATATGGCTTTTTTTGAAAAGCCCCAGATGTTTTAATTTATTCAAAAGTTTTCCTATTTCTTTATCCATATATTCAACTTCTTTTCTGTATAATTCTTTAATTCCTTCTTGAGGCAGAAGTAACTTCCCACGAAAAGTAATGGCGATTTCACAAGGGTTGGATTTGTTATAAATATCAATAATACTATTATTTTTAAAGAAAAAAACATTCTGTTTTCTACGGATGAACCATCCGTGAGAGAGTCGGATATCGATATCTTTCTCTTCTTCTAGCATTGAAAAATCAAGTTTATCAAGGCGTGCATGGAAATAGTCAGGATTTTCAACGAAGCCGTTTTTGACCTCGAATCTTAACTGATTTTTACCATTTTTTAACTTTAACCTGATTTCATTCGTTTCATATTTTCCTAAGCAGTATTCATCGATTAGTTGGTCATTTAAAAATATTTTAAGGTCAGGCGGCTGGTCGGGTGGATAATATGGGTCATGAGGGTCTGAGTAATGAATCCATAAGAAAAATTTATTACCCTTATTTTCTTCAAGCCATGGAAATACGTTTTGATTGACTTCGCCTGAATCAAGGTACCACCTGTTTGGAGGAAAGTCATCTTTGTATAAATCAAATCCTTCATCGAGCCCGAATTCTGCATTTAAAACCCCTAGAGAAATAAATGCAGCTGTAGTAAAGCCATTTTTTTTGAATATGGTGGTAATTGATGGTCTCTTTTTTCTTTTTCTTATAATTTGGCCATTATTGTAATTTTTTAATAAATGAGGGGGTTCAGAAAAAAGAATCGAAGCATGGGAAGGCAGAGTAATAGGAATAAGAGTAAAACAATTTTCATAAAGGACTCCATTTTTGGCCAAAAAATCAATATTAGGAGTTAAGGCATTGTCGGATTGATAACAACTGATAAAATCGGCTCGTTGAGTATCTAACGTGATAAGAATAAAGTTATTATTTTTATTTGTCTTTTTGCAGCTTTGGGAAAAAATAAGAATAAAAGCCAAGGCAAACAAACCAAAAAAGTGGAAGTATCTTTTTTTTAATGACATAAAAATATATAAAAACTCCTTTTTCCTTTAAAATTTATAATTTTCTATCGCTAAGGCGAAAAAATTTCCTGAATTTAATAAATTAAATTTAATTATGAATAAATAAAAATAAAATGTCAAAAAATTTGCAATGTTTGTATGCTTTATATAAAATTCTTATCCTTTCTTAAGGCATATGATAGAACTTTTCTTGGTATTTTTAATCTTCGGGTCTTTAGGCATCTTATTAATCTTGATGAATAAGATTCTTGGACCCAGAAAAACAAACCCAAAAAAAGAGAAGCCGTTTGAATGCGGTAGTCCATATCTTCAAGATAAAGTAAATACTTTACCAATAAAATATTATCTTGTAGCTGTCCTTTTTCTTCTATTTGATATTGAAGTAGTCTTCTTTTTTCCTTGGGCCATGATATTTAGGGAAATGCAGCCGAAGGCTTTTATTATAATGTTTTTTTATATTGTTATCCTGTTAGTGGGATTCGTTTACGCTTGGAAAAAGGGGGCTTTTGAGTGGGAACGTTAAAAGAATCTAAACGAATCAAGGGAGAAAACTCTGTGGAAGGCGGTTTCATCACAACAAAATTTGATTATGTTTTAGGATGGGCACGTAAATTTTCCCTGTTCCATTATCCTTTTGTGACAGCTTGCTGTGGAATGGAGTACATGGCTACTGCATGTGCTCATTTTGATATAGATAGATTTGGTGCGGGAATGACAAGATTTTCGCCGAGACAGTCTGATTTGTTATTGGTTGTGGGAACGGTTACTCAAAAATTAGCACCTGTGTTGAGAACAGTATATGACCAGATGACTGAACCGAAGTGGGTTATTGCATTTGGAGCATGTGCTGTAAGTGGTGGAATCTATGATAATTATGCAGTTGTCCAGGGGATTGACCAGATCATCCCTGTGGATGTGTATATTCCGGGATGCCCCCCACGCCCGGAAACAGTCCTTGATGCGTTAATAAAACTACAAAAAAAAATTCAGAACCAAAAACAAGAATGGCGATGGAAAAAAAAATAATTCTTGATTCACTAAAAAAACAATTCTCTAAATCAATCAAAGATGTTTCTGTTCAATTTGGTGACTGCATTATAAGAATTGAAAAAAAGTCTTTTTGCGACACCATTCGATTTTTAAGAGAAGAGCCATTTAGATTTAACATACTATTAGACTTAACATGTGTGGATTACTATGGGCAAGATGAAAGATTTGAAATGGTCTATCATCTTTTTTCCCTATCCAATAAATTCCGTCTGAGACTTAAAGTACGGCTTTCAGAAAAAGATCTATCCATCGAATCATTGACTCCTTTCTGGGAAAATGCAAACTGGTTGGAAAGGGAAGTCTTTGATATGTTTGGAGTTCATTTT
>JACUUK010000137.1 GCA_014859315.1 Candidatus Aminicenantota bacterium | reverse complement strand
GATGATAGGAAAGTTGGCCAGGAAAAGGAAGGATACTAAAGATAAAAATAAGATAAAAAACAAGAAATTAGGTACGTGTCTCGAATTTCGACGTGAGGAAATAAGTGCGTGCCCCGTCTTATATTCTCAATAGATACGAGTCTCGAATTTAATTTAAATATCAGCGGGCGAACTTGAAGAATCGAAGAACCTCCATAAAATCACTGCTTGTGAAGGAAACAGAAGTAGGTCCTGTTCTTTTTGCCCCAGGAATCCAGGAAGCGTTTTCGGCTCGTTCTTCGTCTTTGAAGGTCACTTCAATTGTATAAGGTGGAGTGAGTTTAAATGGTTTGAAATCCTTGATTCTTTTTAAAGCTGCGGTGGTTTTTTCTTTGATTAGAGCCAGAGCTTTTTCCGGGTGAAGCATTTTGGCAGCGTTACCTATTCCTTCTTTGACTGCAACTGTTTCCACCTGTCCTAAAAGTTCCTGGGCTTGTGAGCAAATCGCCTTGTCTCCAGCAACAAGAATGACGGGGACATTGAAGTTTCCGGCGATGAAAGCATTGATTCCTGTCTCAGGCATTTTTTTCCCGTTGAGTGTAACATCATAAATTGTCCCTGTCATCGTGTGATCGAGGACAGCATTTGGTGTGTTTGCCTGTGCATGATAGCCGATAAATATTGCTGCGTGATAACTTGAATCAATCCCTTCCATCATGCTTAAAGGCCCGCCTGACCAGTCACGGATGAGTTGTGCTGCTGGGTGCAGTAACTCTGGAAGGATATTCCTGCCGCTTCCGTGGGAATCTCTCACCAATATCTCTGTTGCTCCTGCTTCTAAGGCTCCTTCGATTGCGGCGTTTGTCTCTAAAGTCATTAACTTTCGAAAAAGGTCATAGTCCTTTCCGTTTCTGCTTACTTCCTCCCAGTGAATGACTCCGCATATGCCTTCCATATCAACAGAGATGAATACTTTTAATTCCTTTGGTGCTTTCTCAGCATACCCATAGAATCCCAGACACAAGATTAGGATGGCGAGAATAAAAATATTTTTTTTCATAACTCCTCCTTTATTACATTAATCTGATTATAACTTTTACATAAACTCGGACACAACAGCTAATTTCTTATCTCTTGATTGTTGGGTCACCCATTAGAAGCCAGATCTTATACTATTACATTTTTTTAAAAAGGGGACAGCCCCTCCGTACTCAAATGATATGTGGCCGGTTGATTTCGACGGCAAATCTGTTACAGAAGGATGGAAAAAAGGAAAAAGATGTCCATACATCCGTTTTTTAGTAATTGACCCTTACTCGCTCTTGTGATAATAAAATAGAGAGTTCAGCAGGTGCGAATGAAGCAAAGAATATAATTACAAATTTAAATAAGATGTCTTACTTCTTTTTAGCAACAAAAATAAAAATCTTTTAATTATTAAAGGAGGAAAGGATGCGAAAAAATATCCTGGTATTTATTGTCTTAACAACAATAGTTTTTCTTCCGGTCTGTAAGAAGGAGGCCAAAATAGAGTCCCAGGTTCAAGTGAAATATCCTGTTACAAAAAAAGTCGATCATGTTGATGATTATTTCGGCACTAAAGTCGAAGACCCTTATCACTGGCTGGAAGATGAAAATGCGGAAGAAGTTAAAGAGTGGGTAGAAGAGCAGAATAAAGTGACCTTCGCTTATCTTGAAAATATCCCATTCAGGGAAAAGATCCGCCAACGAGTAACAGAGGTTTACAATTATCCCCGCTATTCATCACCCTTCAGAGCGGGTGAGTATTACTTCTTCTACAAGAACGACGGGCTGCAGAATCAATCTGTTATCTATATTCAAAAGGGGCTGGATGGAAAACCAGAAGTCTTCATTGATCCAAACAAATTGTCTCCAGACGGCACAATTAGGATTGGCCTCGTGGGCTTTTCCAATGACAATCGCTATGTAGCCTATTCCCGCTCAGAAGCAGGCTCGGATTGGCAAGAGCTCAAGGTCATGGAAGTCGAATCCAGAAAGGAATTAAGCGACCACATCCAATGGGTAAAATTCTCAGGTACTTCCTGGCACGGCAATGGGTTTTATTACAGTGGGTACGATGAGCCAGAAGAAGGTCAGAAATTAACAGCCAGAAATAAGTTCCAAAAAATATTTTACCACAAGTTGGGGGATTCTCAGGAGAAAGACACTCTCATCTATGAAGATAAAGACCATCCGTTTCGATATAAAGGGGTAAGTGTTACAGAAGACGAAAAATATATGTTCCTTTCTATATCCGAAGGAACACACGGAAATGAACTGTACTATCGGGATCTTTCTTTGAAGAACATGGAATTTCAGCCCCTAATCAAGGGGTTTGAATTCGACAGCTATGTCATCGATAATGCAGGAGATAAATTCCTTGTGTACACCAACATGGATGCCCCTAACTACAAGGTCATTCTTATGGATCCACAAAACCCTGGCATAGAAAACTGGCAGACAATCGTGCCTGAAAAACCAGAGGTCCTGCGCAGTGCCAATACTGTGGGCGGATATATGTTCTGCAGCTATCTGAAAGATGCCTATACACAAGTTTACCAATATGACTTAACAGGGAAGTTGGTGAGGGGGATTGAGCTGCCTACACTTGGAACCGCAGGAGGGTTTTACGGGAAAAAGGAAGATAAAATTACATTTTACACCTTCAATTCTTTCACCTTTCCACCAACCATATACAAATATGACCTTGCAAGCGGGAAATCTGAGGTTTTTCATAAAACTGAGGTCAAATTCAATCCTGAGGATTACGTAGCCAAGCAAGTCTTTTACTCAAGCAAAGATGGAACAAAAATCCCTATGTTTATTGTTCATAAGAAAGGATTGAAACTGAACGGCAACAATCCTACATATTTATACGCATATGGCGGGTTCAATATCAGTTTACTTCCTTCCTTTAGTCCTACAAACATTGTGCTTTTGGAGAACGGATGCATTTATGCCCAGCCTAACCTGCGCGGTGGAGGGGAATACGGTGAAGAATGGCATAAAGCAGGGATGCTTCTCAACAAGCAAAATGTGTTCGATGATTTTATTGCTGCGGCCGAATATCTAATCAAGGAAAAGTACACATCAAAAGATAAGCTTGCTATTGCTGGAGGCTCAAACGGCGGTCTGCTGGTGGGTGCTTGTATGACTCAACGTCCGGATTTATATAAAGTGGCACTTCCAGCGGTCGGCGTAATGGATATGCTGCGTTATCATAAATTTACTGTTGGTTGGGGCTGGGTGGTGGAATACGGTTCCAGTGATGAGGAGGAATATTTTAAGAATCTTTATTGTTACTCACCGCTGCACAATATCAAAGAAGGCATTTCATATCCCGCCACTTTGGTAACCACTGCTGATCATGATGACCGCGTTGTTCCAGCCCACTCCTTTAAGTTCATCTCTACCCTACAAGAAAACCATATTGGGAAAAATCCTGTGCTAATCAGAATCGAAACACGATCCGGACACGGGGCAAGTAGCACAACAAAGAGAATTGAAGAGATAAGCGATAAATTTGCCTTTATGTTTTATAACATGGGAATTAATATTAATTATTGAGATCCAGTGCGCGGCTTCAATTAGTCCCAGCAAAGTAACACCTGTTCTGAAGCAAGCACCACAATCAGGTAACGCAAAACAGCATGAGGTATCATAAATTTACTCTCTCACTTTGACGTCGGCATGACGATGGCACCGTATCCGAAGCGCCCAAAGACCTCAGCATTATCTTGAAGGTAAAGCCTTCCTACAAGCGCTCCGGTGGCAGCATCCAGTTCGTGGTTCGAAATATCACGTTTGAGTCCTTTTATTCCTAATCGCTGCAGACCTTTCCTCAAGGACGCAGGGTCCTGCTTCGCCCGAGGAATCCCCCAGACATCCTGAGCACCGCCGGGGTAGATTTCGATACAGCTGAACCCCCTTTTTTCGAGTTCGTTTTTCAACGCGATCCCACGTATCGTCAGCATCCGCATTGGCCCTAAAGTGATCGGGAAAAAAGGAATCTTCCTCCGCCTCAACTCCAAGTCACAGGGCCGGTAATGCGAGCCGTTCCTCTCCTCGATGGATTTCCGTCCCGGCGGAAGAGTTAGAGGGGCATCGATCGCCACGATATCCGGTTTTTCTTTTTCAACGCACGATAGTATTTCTTCATTGGAAAAGCTAAGAAAGGTTTTGGCCTTCATACCCTTGAGCATGCACATCCCTGTGGGTCGATGCGGTACTCCTGCCAGGTCCACGCCAAGCACACAAATGTCATCCATTGGTTTTTAAAGAGTATACAAGTTTAAAAAAGAACGTCTTTCTTGTAAACGGTTATTTTCTGCGGAAGATTCGGGAAAGTCTCGGTGAATTATCTTGACATAAGAAATTTTTATAGTTAATTTAAAAAATAAACAGTACAAAGACAATATAAAATGAGCAGGAGGGTTATGTGCAAATTTATTCTGTGATAGGGATGCATATGCGACACCGTCGCATATACTCCCAAAATGGAATGATATCCGACACAGTCGGATATAAACAAGTTA
>JACUUK010000136.1 GCA_014859315.1 Candidatus Aminicenantota bacterium | reverse complement strand
CTTCCAATAATGATTGGTTGGCTTTTTTTCCAAAATATGGTATAAATTATTTTTTTCATAAGGATAGAGAGTGAAAAAATGCCAAAAGTTTGTGAGATTTGCGGGAAAGGCCCCATCTTTGGACATTCCATAAGTCATTCCCATAAGGTGTCCAATAAAAAGTGGAAGCCGAATTTACAGCATGTGAAAGCTCAAACTAATTCGGGAGTAAAACACATGTGGGTCTGTACGAGATGCATCCGCTCAGGCCGGGTGAAGAAGGCCATATAATATAGATCATAAAACATAAAGGATTAAAGTTATATCCTTTCCACTAAAAGAACTTCCTTTATTTTAGAAATTTCTTTTTTAATATTATTTAAATGTTCAATGTCTTTAATCTTAAGGGAGATTTTTATTTGAGCCTTCTTGTTAGGAAAAGTAACTATGTCTGCCTTGGTTATATTCCCTTCAAGCTTGGCGATGACTATTGTGATGCTGGCTATGACACCTGGGGAGTCTTCTGTTTTAATAAGAAGTCGTCCTGTATAGATTCCTTTTGTTGATGTATCCCAGGAAACGTCAACCATCCGCTGATTATCTAAAATCTCTTTATCAATCAAGGGGCATCGCAAGGAATGTACAGTGATTCCTTTTCCTGCCGTGATATATCCAATGATTGGCTCTCCTTTGATAGGCGAACAGCATTTGGCGACCTTCACCAGGGCACCTTCGATATCTTTGACCTGGACCACAGGCTTGGGTTTTTTGGAAGCAGGTGCAGCTATTTTTTTTAGGAGAGTTCCTGCCCTTTTAGGCATAATTCTTTCTGGGAAAATTTTCTCCATAAGTTCTCTGTTGAGAACAAGTTTTCCAGTGCCAGCGAGCACATAAAAATCTTCAAGTTTTTTTATCCTGAAATGCGTTTCTTTGGAAATCCTATTAAGAATCTCATGAGTTTTTATTGCCTCGGAGGGAATGGAATGTTTTTTTAATTCTTTTTCCCAGAGTTTTTTACCAAGAGTTTTATTTTTTTTCTTGTCTTGATCGTTAACCCACCGCTTAATGTGATGCCTTGCTGTAGAAGTAAAAGCAATATTCAGCCACTCACGGCGCACCTGTTTTTCTGGAGATGTCAATATCTCTACAATGTCTCCAGCTTTAAGGATGGTTTTAAGTGGAGCGGTCTTCCCATTTATTTTTGTGCCACTTGCATGAAGGCCCACTTCAGTATGGATTTTAAAGGCAAAGTCCAAAGCAGAAGCCCCCAAAGGAAAAGAAATCCTCTTTCCTTTTGGTGTAAACACAGTAACTTCTTCTGGAATAAGGTTTGTTTTTAGTGCGGCAAGAAATTGTTTAGGGCTTTTTTGTTCTTTGTAAACCTCAACCATCTCTCTTAACCAGTGCAGTCTTTTGTCTTCTTTAAGGACAGCGTGAGAGTCGATTTCTTTATATTTCCAATGGGCCGCAATTCCGTTTTCAGCCAAATCGTGCATTTCATGTGTGCGAATTTGGATTTCTATGGTTTGTTTTTTTTCTGTAATGATGGTTGTGTGAAGAGATTGATAGAGATTGGGCTTTGGCATAGTAATGAAATCTCTGAATCTATGTGGTAGGTGAGGCCAGTTTTCGTGGATGGTTCCAAGTGCATAATAGCAGTTTCTTACAGAATTTGTGATGATTCTTAATGCCATGAAATCATATACCTGCTCAAAGTCGATCCCACGGCCTTTCATCTTATTGTAAATGCTATAAAGCCTCTTGGTTCTATAGGAGATTTCAGATGAAAGATTATTTTTCTTCATGTGCAGCTCAAGAAGTCTTTTTATTTTTTTTAGCTCCTTTTCAGCTTCTTTCCTCTTGGGTTCTACTAATGACAAGATTTTGAAATAATTCTCGGCGTCTACATAACGAAAAGACAGATCTTCCAATTCCGCCTTTATGCGTCCCATTCCAAGTCTGTTAGCGATTGGGGCATATATATCCAGGGTTTCTTTGGCGATCTGTCTCTGTTTAGATTCGGGCAAAAATTTCAGGGTTTTTAGATTATGAATCCTGTCAGCGAGCTTTATAAAAATGACTCGCAAGTCATCTGTCATAGCCAGTATGATCTTTCGTATACTTTCGGCGCGCCGAGTTTCAGGAGGAGATTCCTGAACAAGGCTTATTTTAGTGACTCCTTCAACAAGATGAGCAATCTCCTTCCCAAAGGTTTTCTGGAGGTCGAGAGGAGTCACGTCAGTATCTTCAAGCACATCGTGAAGCAGGCTCGCTGCAAGAGTTACGGCATCCATTTTCATTTCTGCCAACATGTTTGTGACTTCTAAAGGATGGCTTAGATAGGGTTCGCCCGAATGTCGGACCTGTCCTTTGTGTGCTTGAGCAGCAAAAACATAAGCTTTCTGGAGGAGGGTGATATCCTTCTCAGAAAAATATGAAGTTTTTTCTAAAATATCATCGAATCTTATCATTTTTCAAGAATTTCCATCCTATAAACAACAGCTCAATCTTTTATAATATTAGTGTTTTTTTCTCTCTCTAATATCCATTTTACAGCATCGAGCAAATTTTTTGCTACATGCGCAGGTTCGATACCTTTTGTCCTGAGTTTTTGCAAAGAGTCTTGGCCAAAACCAGTTAACACAAGAACAGGTGTTGCCTTTATGGTTAGTCCAAAAAGGACGTCTTCCTCTTTATCTCCTATCATGTATGAATTCTGTAAATCTATGTGTAAATCACGAGCTGCTTGACAGGCCATCCCTGGATTGGGTTTTCGGCAAGAGCAATCTTTTTTGTATTTGGGGTTTTTTGATAAAGTGTAATGAGGGCAGTAATAAAACCCGTTGAAACGGGCATTATGCTCGGAAAAAACCATTCTCATTTTTTCATGAATATCATGAAGATTTTCTTCTTCAATGAGCCCCCGTCCAACACCCGATTGATTTGTTATTACAACAGCCAGAAGACCGGACTCGTTAATTTTCCTGACAGCTTCAAAGCTGAAAGGATAAACTTCTATCAGATGGAACGAATTTGGATAACCTACGTCTTTGTTTATCGTTCCATCTCTATCAAGAAAAACAGCCCTTTTTTTTGTCATCATAAAAATTTTTGACAGGCAAGATAAACTTCTTCGGACTCAATGCTCGTCATGCACCTGTGGTCAAAAGGGCACTCTCTGTATAAACAAGGCCAGCAAGGGACATCCTTTTTAATGACTGCTGAGGGTTCTTGAAATGGTCCTGTAACATGCGGGTTTGTAGGTCCAAACAGGGCAATGAGAGGGGTTTTTAAAGCATTTGCAATATGCATAGGACCAGTGTCATTAGTGATAAAAAGGTTGGCTTTATGGATAATTCCTGCCAGCAGAGGAAGCGAGGTTTTTCCAGCGAGAATATAAGGCCTTTTTTTCATAAGGGTAGCAATTTCCTTAGCCAGTCCAGCTTCTTCATAAGAGCCGATGATAAGGATTTCTGCGTTATTCCTTTCTTGTAACATCTCCGCCAGCCGGGCAAATCTGGATATCGGCCACCTTTTTGCAGGACCATAATAGGCGCCAGGATTTAGAATCACAAGGGGCCTTGTGAAATCAATGCCAAGGGATGTTAAAAAAGACGCGGCTTCTTGTTCTTGAGTTTGGCTTAAAGGGAGGGACAGCTCGGGAGGGGATGTTTTATACCCTAATCTGGAAATCAAATCGAGATAATAATGGACATGGTGGAAATATGAAAATTGATGTTTCATCGGCCTGACTCCTTTCGTAAGCAAGATGCGTCGGCCATCTGAAGCATATCCCCATCTTTGAGGAATACCTGCCATAAAGAATAGAAGGGCAGACGAGAATGAATTGGTAAGGAGGAGGCCTACCTGAAAACCTTCCTCTTTTAAGCTGTTTGCAGATTGCCTCAGATTTTTTAAGTTTACATTGTCAGGCAGAGGGATTACTCCTTTAATGAAATCAAAAGAAGAAAACAAATCTTTGACCCAACCTCGTGCAGCTATATACATTTGATCTTCTGGAAAATTCTCATGTAAACTTCTTATGGCAGGTATAGCAAGGATAGAATCTCCTATCCAATTTGGTGCTCTTACGAGAATCTTCATGGGTACAATTTTATTCCTTCAAAGAAATCTTGTCAAAAAGAGCATACAAGGCATAAAAAGAAAAAAGATTTGGAAGATTAAGAGCAGGCCTTAATCCTTTGGGGAGAGACTAACCTTTTTCTCTTTAACAGACCCTTTGCTGCTTTTGCCTTTTGTGTAGAGCTTATGTTTTTGCTCGATGTTTCCCTTCCTGGCATAGTCAGTGACATACCAGCCGTTGCCTTTGAACTGGATTGCGGGAGCATTAATGATTTTTTTGACCGGTCCTTTGCAATATAAACAGTTTTTTATAGGCGTATCGCTGAGCTTCTGAATCACCTCGAAAACAGAGCCACATTTTTTACATTTGTATTCATATAACGGCATTTTTCCACCCTGAATAAATAACCCGGATAAATAAGAAAATTATTATATCACAGAAACCTTAAAAATCAATAGGTTGTGCATTGAATCA
>JACUUK010000135.1 GCA_014859315.1 Candidatus Aminicenantota bacterium | reverse complement strand
CAATGCGGTAACGGCTTGCCTTAATTGCACCTTGTGGCTGATTGTTGGAAAGACAAATTTTAAGGAAAATCCTCTAAATTGCTGATTTTTAAGGTTAATAGGAGTAAAAATTAAATGACCCGTGTAGGACTCGAACCTACAACCCGCGGATTAAGAGTCCGCTGCTCTACCAAATTGAGCTAACGGGCCAAAAAATCTCCTTTAGTTTAGATAAGTCTTTTCTGCTTGTCAAATTCAAATCCTCGTTTTCCCAGCAACAAAATTTCTGATTCTTCTCTTCTTAAATCAAATCTTATTCTAACTAATTTGCCATAGGAGAGTGGTTTTTCAAAGAAAGAAACAATCCCTTTTTGATTATGCTTGGTTAGTTAACTAAACGCTTTCACTTTTCTCAAAGAAATAAGCTCCCAATATCACCATCCCAAAAGAAAAGACAAGCATTATGGCAAGGTTAAAAACAAGCGGATAAGAAGACACGCCAATCAGTGTGTTCCTCAAACCATCGATGCCATATGTCAATGGGTCTAAATAAGAAAAAACTCTAAGCCAATTTGGGAAATTTTCTAAAGGGTAAATTGCACCTGATAAAAAAAACAGCGGAAAAATTACAAAATTTATCACAATACTGAACCCTTGCATATCTTTCATCATGGAGGCGAAAATCAGCCCTAAACCTAGAAATGTTATCGAAATTAGAACCATGAACACAAAGGATATTAAGATAGAAACCACAGAGGAGAAACGAAATCCAAGCACAGTTGAAGCAATCAGTATGAGCACTCCCTGCATCATGGAAGTAGTTACTCCCCCTGCAACTCGCCCCAAAACAATAGACACACGGTTTACAGGAGCCACCATAATCTCCTTCAGGAATCCAAATTCCCGGTCCCAAAGAACAGAAAGCCCTCCAAACGTGGAAGAAAAAAGCAAACTCATGCCTAATATTCCAGGCACCAAAAAGCGGATATAATTCACATCATGAGGCATTCCAGGAACAACCATTCTGTTAAATCCTAATCCAAGGAACGCCAGAAAAAACAAGGGCATCGCCAAGTTGCCTACTACTCTAGACTTTGCACGAAAAAATCTCTTCATCTCTCTCAGCCACAAAACATAAACAGCAGCTCTGTTCATCTTCTTCTCCTCCTCATCCTCTGCCTGTGCCTTTCTAATTTTCGTTCATTCTGGCTGACTTCCTGGTCGCGAATTCTTCTTCCCGTGAAATGCAAAAAGACATCTTCAAGACTTGGTTTATGCAAGTGAACAGAAGTAACTTCAACACTATTTTCGTGCGCCAGCTTAATGAGCTTAGGAATCATTCGTTCTCCTTTCTCTGTTGTTAAATTCAAATAGCGGTCATCTTCAGATACTGTTTTAACCCAACGGAAACCTTTTATTTGTTCCATTAAGGCACTTTTGTTCCCATCCAGTTCTAAAGAAATAACATCTCCGCCGAGAATATCCTTTAGATTTGAAGAAGTATCCATGGCCACGAACTTGCCGTAATCGATAATTGCTATTCGTTTGCAGAGAAAATCTGCCTCTTCCATATAATGTGTAGTCAGGATAATTGTCACGCCATATTCTTTGTTTAATTTCTTTATATAATCCCAGATGTGCCGCCGCGTCTGTGCATCCAGGCCCAGTGTGGGTTCTCGTCCAAAAATAACACTTTTGGCCTGTGAATCAGTCCTCTGGCAATTTCTAGCCGTCTTTTCATCCCCCCTGAATAATTTTCGACTAAAACATTTTCCTTATCTGTTAAGTCAACAAGATTAAGAACTTCTTTTGTCCTCTTTTTTCTTACTTCTTTTGAGATTCCATACATCATCGCATGGAATTCCAGGTTCTCTCTACCTGTGAGTTTAGTATCTAACGCAGGCTCCTGAAAAACCACGCCAATGCTTCGCCTAACATCATCTTTGTTTTTTACAACATCAAACCCAGCAACTTCTCCAGTACCGGAGGTGGGCTTCAGCAATGTAGAGAGCATATTGATTGTTGTCGTCTTCCCCGCCCCATTTGGTCCTAAAAGTCCAAATAGTTCGCCAGTTTCAATAGAAAATGTGATGCTGTTAACAGCCACCAGGCCATTGAATTTTTTAGTTAAATTATTTACTCGAATAGCATACATTTTGCAATTTTGGGGACAGTCCCCAATTTTTATCTTTTAAACCCTGATCCTTCTTTCCACTTCGGAAAAATGGATTCCATGCTTAATTTATAACCTACCTTGAAAAGCAACTTCAAATCTTCAATTGCTCCGGAAAGATCCCAATTTGGATCATATTCATCGGATGGTTTGTGATAGTTTTCAGCCAAATATTTATCCATTTTCGCACGTGTCCATTCTTCCCCATATTCAACATGGTCAATCCCAGAACCTGTATAAAGCGCAGGGACTCCCTGTTTGGCAAAGCTGAAATGATCCGAACGGAAAAAAGAACCTCTCTCTGGTGTTGGATCAGGCCTAACTACCCTACCCTGCTCTGCAGCTACTGCTTCTACATAATCGTCGAGTTCAGAGTTACCGTAGCCAATAATTGTGATATCTTTCATTCTGCCAAAAATATTCATTGCATCCATGTTGATTGCCGCAACAGTTTTTGACAGAGGAAATATCCGATGAGTTGCATAATACTGCGAGCCAAGCAATCCCTGTTCTTCACCAGTAACAGCAAGGAACACAATCGAACGTGAGGGCGGCGGCGACTTAATCTTCATAAATGACCTTGCCAATTCAATGAGAGCAGCTGTCCCAGTGGCATTGTCCATTGCTCCATTGAAAATCTGATCGCCTTCAAGCGTTGGGTCAATTCCAAAATGGTCCCAATGCGCCATATAAAAGATATATTCGTCTGAACGATTAGAACCAGGTAAAAGCGCAATTACATTTCTTGATTTTTTCTTTTCAATTTTATTTTTTAAAGTAATCGAAGCCTTCAAACCAAGAGGAACAGCTTTAAATCCATGCTTTGTTGCAGAAGATTTTAACTCATCCAAGTCTTTCCCAGCGATTTCAAAAATTTTACGGGAAACTTCAATCGGAAGCCAGCCCTCAACAGCACAGCAGGACATGTTATTATCCTCGCTGTCTAAACTGAAGTTTGGGCCAGACCAGCTGTTCTTTACGACTTCCCATGGATAAGCTGCAGGTTCTGTCTCATGAATGATTAACGCTCCTTCTGCTCCCTGCCGTGCAGCCTCTTCAAATTTATATGTCCAGCGGCCGTAATATGTCATTGCTCTACCGTTGAAAAGCTCAGGCTCTTCTGTGGCAAAACCAGGATCGTTGACCAGCATTACAACAGTTTTCCCCCGCACATCAATACCCTCGTAGTCATTCCAGTTGTATTCCGGTGCCTTTATCCCGTATCCAACAAAAACCATTTCTGAATCCGCAAGTGAAGATTCCTCCACGAACCGCGATGTCCATGCCATAAACTCATTTCCATAGGAAAACAGAGTTGATTTCTTCCCTTTTTTAACTCTAAGCTTTGCTGATGGGTCTGCCGTAATCTCAACTACAGGGACTTCCTGAAAATAGCTTTCTCCGTTTCCAGGTTTTAGGCCAATCTCTTGAAATTCTCCCTTTAAGAAATTGACTGTTTTTTCCTCGCCACTTGATGAAGGCCCCCGTCCCTCGAATTCATCTGAGGACAAAACCGCTACGTTCTTTGCAAACTCTTCTGCTGAAATACTGTCTAATGCCAATTCCAATTCCTTGTTTTTCTTAGAACACCCGAAAAACATTAATACTACTACAGCCAATGTGAATGCTGGGAAAAAGTATTTTTTTATCATCAATTTTCCTCCATAAGTTCTTATTCTCGCATGAATTTTGAATTGGCGCAAGATTAAGATTGTTAAGATTGGGGATTGTCCCCACTACCCTGATTGGGGAGTCTCTTCCATTTTCAATTTTCAATTTTCATTTTTTTTTGGAATAAATTAGTGGAAAGTGTTGTCTAATTAATTGAAAACAGAAAATGTTGAAAAATAATATTAGGAGGTATAAATGAAAAAAGCATTGAAATTTTCCATCATTTTCTCTGTAATCCTTTTATTTACCGCAAGTATTTTTGCAGAGCCAAGAATGATGGCAAGAAGCAGAGATGGATTTGATATGTCGCACACAAGAATTCTCCGCACTCTTCAAGCAAATCAGAAAGAGCTCAAAATAACCGATAACCAGCTCGAGAAGATTAAAACCATGGTCTTTTCATTTGAAGAGAAGATGATAAAGATGAAAAACGAAAGCAGCCTGCAGCGTCTGGAATTGAGGAAGCTCATGCAGGACAGAAAAAACATTGATTATGAAAAAATAAAAGGAGCTCTTTCCAAAGCATCCAGTTACAGAAATAACATGTTCATTGAAAGATTGAAGCTGAGAAATGAAATACTAAACACCTTGACTCCTGAACAGCAAGAAGCAATAAATGCTATGCGGAAAGATATGTGGAAAGACCGGATGTACCAAAGACGCCCATTACACAGAGAAGGAAGATTGCAGCAGTTTCCTCAATTCAAAGAACGATTCAGAGAGCATATTAAAAAGTAGTTAAAAAACAAAGTAGTTAGTGTCAACCCTTGGCCTTATCCAAGGTCAAGGGTTGATTACTATT
>JACUUK010000134.1 GCA_014859315.1 Candidatus Aminicenantota bacterium | reverse complement strand
TTTGGCTTTTTCCAGATACTCTATTGCTTTTGTATAATCTTCTTGATGAATATAACAGCGGCCAGCCAACTCTAGAAATTCAGGGTCATCGGGTTTTAATTTCAAAGCATTCTCAAAATCAGTCAGCGCTTCTGCAATTCGGTTCATTTCAAAGAGGATGAGCCCTCTATTGTACCAGCTATCAACATTGTTTGGCTCAAGTTCCAAAGCTTTCTCATAACACTGAAGTGCCTTATCCACTTCTCTCTGTTTTTGATAGCACAATCCTAATTGGTGATATGATCCAGCAAAAGAAGGACTTAATTCAGTTGTTCTAGTTAGTACTCCAATAGCCTCAGGAATCATCTTTTTTTTAAAATAACAAATTCCAAGCAGATAATAGGCATTCGCATCCTCTGGATTATCCGTTACCATCTTTTTCAAATTAATTATAGCCCCATCAAAATCTCCTTGACGGATTTTCTCTGTAGCTTCACCGAAATCGGCTCGTGCTTGTTTAGCACGCTGAATTTCCTGTATTTGCTCTTCCGTGACCAGAACAATCGTTTGTATCTCAACCTTTTGCATTCTATCCTGAGGGGTTTCAAAATTCCATTCATCTGTTTTCGTTTCATACCCCTCTTTCTTTATTGTGACATGGTAGATTCCGTGAGGGAGACCAACCAATTGAAATTTCCCTTCTTTATCTGTACTAATCCTATAATTCCTGCCTGTCTTAATGTCTTTAAGCCAAATTTCCACTTTTGAGATGGGGTGATTACTGGTATCCACAACTTTTCCGAAAATATGGTATTCCCTATACTGACACAAAGCAGGTAGGGCATAAATCATGCAGATGAATAGAGCCATCATCCACAAAGACATTAATGCTCGGTATCGCATAAGCTACCTCCTATCTCGACTTATAATAATTTGCCTTTTTCAAAGCTTCTTTGACCTTCTCAGGCTGATTCTTGCGACTATAAATGTCAGCTAACAAAAAATAGCCAAAAGCTTTAAGTTCCGAACTCTTAGCCAGTGGAAGACCCTTCTGGACTAATTCAAGGATTTGATTTATATCATTGGATTCGTAGAGTAAGCCGCGAGCTAAAAACAAGTATCCCTCGGCAGCTTCAGGAGCAATTCGAATTACTTCCCGCATCTGTTCTATATATCCCTTCTGGTCTCCGAATTTATACAACAGCTTCCCTAAATTAAAACGGGCCTTGAAATGGTTAGGATAAAGAGTCACCTCTTCTGAATAGGCTTTAAGAGCTTCCTCTAATTTTCCCTGTTCTTCATAAAGGAGTCCTAGATGGTAATAGGCCAAAGGAAATTTCGGATATTCGATTAAAATATCCTTAAGAATATTTTCAGCTCTATCATATTGGTTTAGCCCCACAAAACAAACAGCCAGATTCAAACGATTCCGGGTTAATTTCGGCTGAATCTCTACAGCTTTCTCCAGGTAAGGAAGAGCAGTGGAATGGTCGTTTTCTTCTATATAAACCTCTCCCAAGATTGTATAAGCTTGAGTGTTCCGGTTATCGACTGAAAGAATTTGCTTGCACAATGCAATAACATCCTCCTTCTTTCCTTCCTCCGACAATAAATTTGCTAGACCGATTAGAGCCTGAATGCTGTTCGGATCATCTTTCAAAATAATATCATACTGAGCCTTTGCTTCCTCCCTACGGTCCAGTTCGGTATAGCAAGTTGCTAACAACAGTAACGCCTGAGGAATCTTTGGTTCTTCTTGTAGCACTGACTCCAAGATTTCAGTGGCCTGGGTGTATTCTTCACGATTGAATAATTCCCCGACTCGTTGAACAGATTCATATATATGTAGTTTATCTTTAGGATCAGCCAACCGCTTCCCATTTTTATGAGATGATCGCTTGGATACAGGTGCTCCAATATATCCAAGGGCAGCTAATCGCTGAAGGGTTTCATGGTCCAAGTTTGCAGCCTCAGGTTTTGGTGCTTCAAGACTAGACTCTTCGATAATTTGGTCCAGAACTTCTTTAAATTTTTGAGCAATCTTCGGAAATTTATCCCTTACGTTATTCAATTCTTTTGGGTCTTCGATGAGATCATAAAGCTCAGGGCGGGGGGCATCAATGAACTTGTATTTTACGGTTCTTAGGCTGTACAGAGGGCTCCATCCATAATGTATGTTTGGTGTGAGGGATTCGCAATACGCATAATAATCTTTGTTCTTATCAGGATGAAAAATCATATCTAATACTGATTCACCCTGGTTTTCTTCAGGAACTTCGATTCCGACCATTTCTAACACAGTTGGATAAAGATCGATTGTTCTAACCTGAGAGGATATTCGAATGCCATGAAAATCTTCAAAAGGAGTGGCGATTAGGAAGGGAACCTGAACTGCATAGTCATAGATGTAATACCCGTGGGCCATTTCGTTGTGATCTCCTAAACCCTCTCCGTGATCCCCCATGATAGCTATGATAGTCTTTCTGCCTAATCCATTTTTGTCTAACCAGGAAATAATCCGTCCAATCTGCTCATCTGTAAAAGCAATTTCGCCATCATAGAGTCCAGATATGCCTGTATTGTATTCTGAGAAATATGGCTCTGGAGGTTCATACGGAGCATGGGGATCAAACAGATGTATCCAGGTAAAAAATGGGTTTTCTTTCTGGTTTTCCATCCAGGATAAAGCAGCATTAACCACTTCATTTCCAGGACGCTGGACCAATCCGAGGTCGAGTTGTTTATATTTTCTTAAGTCAAATCGATCATCATAATGATTAAAACCCTGTTTCAGCCCCCAGCGACCATCAAGCACAAAAGCTCCGATAAAGGCCCCGCACTGGTATCCCTGCTGAGCAAACAGTTCAGCAAGAGTCAAATGCACTCCTGATAAAGCTGTATTGCCGTTAACTCTCACTCCGTGATAAGTGGGATACAAGCCAGTCATCATGGAAGCGTGAGAAGGAAGCGTCAAGGGAGAAGATGCTGTGCATTGTTCGAATAAAATGCTGCGGTTTGCCAAAGAATCCAGGTGAGGAGTCTTCACCCCTGAATAACCGTAGCATGGCAAATGATCTGCTCTGGTTGTATCCAAGGTAATGAGAACGATATTGAGTTTATCAATCCGATTTTTAGCCAAGAGAGTCGCAAATTCTTGCGCAGGTTTTCTCTCTGGCCAGAAAAATAAGCAGAAAATTACTCCTATAATTACCAATCCTACGACAATCCCAATCAGGAAAAGAATCTTAGGTTTTTTCATTTACTGCTTATTCCCCGCTTTTACTTTTATACAAAGCTTCCAACACAGACCAGACTGCTCCTGGCCGCATGTATTTCATCGCCCGAAATAGCTTTTCACCGTATTTGGAATCGGGATTATTCCATATGTTCTCTTCTGGGTTACAATAAGCCTCTGGAGTTTTGAAAAAATACCCTTGCCCATATGGACTGTAAACCACATAGTATTCACCATAAGCTGTATGCATCCCTTCTTTAACTAATCCGTGAAGAATGCAATTTGAAGCAAAAGCATAGGTCGTTCCGGTCCAAACCTCATCGCCTTGCTGACTAAAGAGTTGTTTTCCTTCTGCATTCCGGCCGTTAACAGCTCCCATTAATCCATTGCCAAAACCAAGGACATTCTTTTTGTAAATAGTCTGCAAGGATTCCTTCGCTTGTGCAACAGGAATGATCCTGGTGCTCTCGTTATCTTCTAATCCCACTAACTTAGAATACCAAATGCCAAAGAGTTGATCGGTCATGATATCATCTGTGTAAGCATCGATGTTAAAATAACCTTCATTTTCATTCCAAAGCTTCTGTAAAGCTTTCTTACCAGCATTAAACCAGGATTTATACTTTTCAACAGTGGTGTTAATAACAATCCCATCAAGTTCAATAACTCTATGATCGATTAGAATCTGTCCCATTTTAGAAGTCGATTTTAAAGCTGCCAGCCAAAGCATGCTCACATAGGCGCTTTCTCCTTTCATCTTCCATGTATCATAAGTTTGATCAGGTATTCCTTCATTCAAGGGAATATGACTCACAGGATCAGCAAATCTTTTTTCCAGAGTATTTAGAGCGATCACCGAAGATTTAAACACCCTTTTCAGGAAATCATGGTCTTTAGATCCAGTGTAGAGAAAATCCCTGTAGGCACGCAAAGGGAATTTCGGGTTTAAGTCTTTCCAGACATTTCCGTTCTGCCACTCAAAAGCATTGACTATTACCCAGGGCCGGTTTCTTGGCGAACCGATATCATGGGGAATCATGCCATAAACTTTGTTTGTATTCCAGTAATAGTGCATCTTATCTTCTGGAACTTCACCAGGAAAAACTATGGGGTAAGAATATGCCTTATATGTGGGGTCATCCCAATCAACGGTCTCAGCAAAGAATCTCATGTTATTGAGCTCCAACTCAGGCCATAATTTCAACAGATGCCAGGAAGAATAGGCATCCACATCAAAGGTACCGTACATGAGATAATCCACACTTTCCAAGTAAGTATGTAGATTTGTTGAAGCATCCCAGATACTGGTTTCTGCAAGAATATAGAGCTCATTGAAAAGGGTCTGTTTCAGCCAATCGGGTAGTAGAGAGTTCTGAACAATGTCTTTTTGCCAGTCATCTATAGCTCGCTCCCATT
>JACUUK010000017.1 GCA_014859315.1 Candidatus Aminicenantota bacterium | reverse complement strand
GCGCCGGTTCCTCTCCATCCGAAGCCCATTGTGGAGGGTGGGAGGGTCTTGGCAAGGATGGAGGGGAACCAGCGCTGTGACAGATTACACCTTCATAATTAACTGTCACAGAAATAGAGATCCTTACTTATTATAAAAAAACTTTTTTCTGTCATTCAAAAAAAAGAAAAATGAAAGAAAAAACTTGCATCGCATCATCATAGAAGTTTTTGTGAATAATCCAGGCTGCTCAATAGGAAATTTTAGGGGCATCTCCCCATAATTTCTCAAGGGAATAATATTCCCGAGCTTTTTTAGAAAAAATATGGACAACAAAATTTCCATAATCCATCAATATCCACTCAGCATTCTCTTTTCCTTCTATACTTAAGGGTTTAATCTTTAACTTTTTTAATTCTTGTTCTATGTTTTCATAGATTGCAATATTATGCCTGCCCGAATTTCCATTTATAATAATAAAAAAATCTGTAAAAGATGAAATCTCACTGAGTCTCAAGACTACAATGTCTTCTCCCTTTTTCGCTTGACTGGATTTGACCGCAATTCTTACACTCTGTGGGAGGCTTTGCTTAGTCATTTTTTTTGTTATTTCCTTTTCATTACTCATTTTCACCACGTATAAAGGTTATATTCTCGAATGTAGGCTTCTACAGCTGGGGAAACCAAATTTTTTATAAATTTGCCCGTTCTTATCTTTGCACGGATCGCAGAAGATGAAATCTCCAATGCCTGAATTGGCAAAAGAAAAATTGTATATAAAGAAAGCTTTGATTCATTTAGCTTCTCATTTCCTGAAACTCCATACATGTTTTTCATGTATTTCCCATTTAAAACATTCATTGCATCCTTTAAACAATAATCCGGCCTGCTGACAACAATAAAAAAACATTGGGTTAGCACTTCTTCATAATCTTTCCAGGTATCGATTTCCAAAAAGGCATCCACGCCCACAATAAAAAAGATCCGTGCTTTTGGATAGATTTTTTTGATTTTTTGTAAAGTTATAATTGAATAAGACTTTCCTTTTTCTTCGATTTCGATAGAGGATGCCTCAAATTTAGGATAGGGTTCAAGCGCTAACTTTACCATAGCCAACCTGTGGACTGCTGGTGCCATATCAGCAGAACCCTTGTGAGGAGGTTCGTAAGAAGGAATAAAAAGAATTTTATCCAACTGAGCTCTTTGCTGAACAATCTCGGCTACCTTTATATGACCTTCATGTACAGGGTTAAAGGTCCCACCAAAAAGTCCTATTCTCTCTTTTTTCATGCACCTATTCACTTTGGACTGCCAATTTGTCTAATGTTCTTGCAGTTGTTAGGACCAGAGATTTCAACCCTTTTTCTTTTAAAGCGGAAATGGCGTAAAATGGGAAGCCTTTTTCTTTGGCCAAAAATTCTATTTTTTTCAATCTTTTTGTATGACTTTCGATAAGGTCGATTTTATTGGCAACCAAAATCTGACTGCGTTCAATCAATTTAGGGTTGAATGCTTCCAGCTCTTTCATTACTGCATGGAAGTCGTCAACAGGGTCCCTTTTTGTATAAGGAGAAACATCTATGAGATGGATTAATAATTTTGTCCTCTCAATATGCTTTAAAAACCTTATCCCTAACCCATGGCCTTTATGTGCACCTTTGATCAAACCTGGGATATCAGCTACCACAAAACTTGTGTATTCACCAATATCAACAACTCCTAAATTTGGGGTCAGCGTGGTGAAGGGATAATCAGCAATAACTGGTGTAGCAGCTGATATTTTGGATATCAGGGTAGATTTGCCAACATTGGGAAACCCAATAAGTCCAACATCAGCAATAAGCTTGAGTTCTAAAAAAAACTCATTTTCTTCTCCGGGTTGGCCTTGTTCCCGTATTCTGGGCGATTGGCGTGTGGAAGTGGCAAAAGAAGCATTTCCTCTCCCCCCTCTTCCTCCTTTTACAGCTAAATAATTTTGCCTTGACTTAATAAAATCGAAAAGGATATCTTCCTTGCCTTTCTCTTTTACAATAGTCCCAACAGGCACTTTAAGGTAAAGATCTTCGCCCTTTTTCCCATGGCGGTTAGCTCCTTGGCCATGAGCACCTCTTTGGGCCTTATTTATTGGATGAAAGCGGAAAAATGCCAGAGAATTGACATTCTCATCAGAAACAAGATAAATACTTCCCCCATCACCTCCGCGACCGCCATTAGGGCCGCCGCGTGGAACTCCTCGTTCCCTCCGGAAGCTCACACATCCATCGCCACCTTTACCGGCTCGAAGGATAACTTTGACCTGATCAATAAACATATTAAGAGGAGTCAGATCCTCCTAAGAAGGAATCACAGAGACAAATTTCTTGTTCTTGCCTTTTTTCTCATATTTGACAATCCCGCTTGCCTTAGCAAAAAGGGTATCGTCATTTCCCCGCCCAACATTCAGGCCAGGTTTAAATGGCGTTCCTCTTTGGCGGACGAGTATTGAACCGGCATTAACAAATTGCCCTGCAAAGCGCTTCACACCTAATCTTTTTGAATGACTATCTCTTCCGTTCTTGGCACTACCGCCCGATTTTTTATGCGCCATTCTTCGACTCCTTTACTAATTTTGTTTTTTTAGTTTGAGTTGTTTTCTTTTTCAATTGTCTCTTTGCCGGAGCTTTTTCTTTTGATGCTTTTGGTTTTGTAACTTTTGTGGCATCTTTTTTAGCCACAATTTTTTTCTTCGGGGATTTTTCTATTGTTTTCTTCTTTGGGGTTTCTGCTTCAGGTTCTTTCTCTTTTTCTCCGGTAATTATTTGTTCAATCTTTATCTTTGTCAGCTCCTGGCGATGTCCTTTTGTCTTTCTGTACTGTTTTCTTCTCTTTTTCTTGAAAACAATAATCTTTTTGTCTTTGAAATTTTCAATCACAACTGCTTTTACAAGGGCTTTTTCAATATAGGGAGTCCCTATCAGAGTTTTTTCTTCATCCTCAATAAGAAGAACTTGGTTAAACGTTAATTCTTGGCCTTCTTCTTTATTGAGTTTTTCTACTTGAAGAATATCTCCCTCTTGGACCCTGTACTGTTTTCCTCCAGTTTTTATAACTGCAAACATTTTTCTACCTTTATCCTTATCGATTTTTTTATCTACTCTCTATTAGACGGAGTCTAAATTTAACATATGATTATTCTTATGTCAATTCCCTATGAGATTATGTCACAGGCAACTGATAATGGTGTTTGGCCTGTGATAAATTCATTATAGAACATCCGTATACTGTTTTATTAACTTATTATCCCTTTTATGTACTCCTTAGTCATCTCTTCTTTAGGATTATTGAAAACATCTTCTGCTGGTCCGTGTTCTATTAATTCGCCAAGATAAAGGAAAACAACATAATTAGCCAGTCTTTTTGCCTGACGTAAAATGTGAGTAACAATGACTATAGTATATTGTTTCTTCAATACAAGAAATCTATGTTCGATACGCTGGCTCGATTTTGGATCGAGAGCAGAGGTGGGTTCATCCCCAAGAATAATCTCAGGCTCAACTGCCAACCCTCTGGCCAGGCAAAGCCTCTGCTGCTGACCTACTGAAAGTCTGGAAGCTGGAGAATGCAGCCTATCCTTTATTTCATTCCATAGACCTGATTCTTTAAGATAATGTTCGACAATTTCATCTAATCTTTTTTTATCTTTTATTCCATGTATTCTTGGGCCGTAGGCAATATTATCATAAATTGACATTGGTAAAGGATAAGGTTTTTGTGAAAGTAGTCCCATCTTTTTCCTGATCCGAGTAACTTCTACCTTGGGGTCAAAAATATTTTCTCCATCAACTAAAACTTTACCGGAAACTTTAACTCCATCTATCGAATCTATCAGACGGTTAAAGGATTTTAAAAGTGTCGTCTTGCCACAACCAGATGGGCCAATAATAACCGTTATATTTTTATCAGGAATATCAAGGGTTATATTTTTTAAAGCTTGTTCATTTCCATAAAATACATTTAGATTTTGCACGCTTATGTGGGTCCTTAATTCCATCCTGACCTCCTATTTCACTATATGTTTTGTGAATCTCCTGGTTAAGATTCTGGAAACTATACTTATTATCAAAATTATCACTGTAAGAATAAATGCTGAAGCATAAGCCCGGTTTTGAACCTCAGGGAAAGGTGTTCCTAATTGAAAGAAAATGGCTAAAGGTAATGTAGCTGCGGGGCGAAGCAGGGAATAAGGAATATAATCAGAAAAACCAGCAGTGAATATCACTGAAGCAGCATCGCCGATACCTCTTCCGAAAGCAATCAGAACAGCAGTCAATATTCCAGGCATTGCTTGCCTTGTTACTACCTTCAAGGCGGTTTCAAATCTAGTGGCCCCTAAAGCATATGATGCATCCAGAAGTTCTTCTGGTATCATTCTTATTACTTCATCCATTGCTCTACTCATAATAGGTAGAATTAAAAGCGATACGGCTATAATTCCTCCTAATAGCGAAGCCCTGACTCCCAAGAAAAGCATAATCGTAAAACCGAAAGCTCCGTATACTATTGATGGAACACCCCATAAAACATCAAAGGAGAAACGGGTGAATATTACCAGACGAGAACCTTTTTTTGCATATACGTTGAGATATAAGACAACTGGCAGGCTTATCAAAATAGCCAAAAATGTTGCTCCTCCTGCCAGATAAAGAGATCCAATGATAGCATTCAATATCCCACCTTCTTTTCCAAGATAATATCCACCTTTCGGTGTCTGAGTAATCATTGCCAGGTTCATAGCTGGAAGTCCGTTTACAATAACTGTAATTAATATAATCACAAGACTTGAGAGGATTATAAATGTGGAAGCGAGCATCAGACTCTTGAATATATTTTCTTCTATCTTTCTTCTGTCCATTATTGCACCCTCTTTTCAACTCTGGTCAGAACAACTCTGGATATGATATTAAAAAATAAAACTACCATTAATAAAACTAAAGAGGCTAATAAAAGCGCCGAATCATATAAAGGCACAGATAGCATCTCTCCATAGTTATTGGCAATCAGTGCAGGCAGGGGATAGGCGGGGTCCAGAACTGAGGAAGGGACTTTGGCTACATTTCCTGCTACCATTAGCACAGCCATTGTCTCACCAAAGGCCCGTGATAATCCCAGGACAATAGCAGCAATAACACCAGGCATAGCCTTACGCATGACTACGTGTTTTACTGTCTGCCACTTTGTAGCGCCTAAGGCCAAGGAAGCCTCTCTGACCTCGTAAGGTACTGAGCTAAATACTCCTACAGAGACATGAATAATTATAGGAAAGATCATTATAGCCAGGACAACACCACCGGCCAGGACACTATAACCGGTTGAGATACGACCAAAAAAGGGTGCTATGTGATTTTTTATCAGCGGTACTATAACTAATACTCCCCATACTCCATAGACTACTGACGGTATGCCGGCAAGTAAATCTATTAAAGGCTTTGTCCATTCCCTTATTCTTCTATGTGCGTATTCAGAAAGATAGATTGCAGTCAGAAGACAGAGGGGAATAGCTATTACCACAGCCACCCCTGTAACCCAGATAGTACCCATAATAAAAGGGAAAAAGCCAAACTCTCCCTTTAAAGGGTGCCAGGAAGTTGAAAATAGTAATTCAGTTAATGACTTAGTTGCCAGTATTGACCTTGACCTCTGATATAAGCCAAAGGCCATTAGAAATACGATTAGACTTGATAAAATCGTTAGAATCAGCATAAACTTGCTGGCAAGTTTATCTTTTAAGGGTCTTTTGTATCGCAAATTTAGTCAGTCCCTTTTCTTATTCGCCTTCGAGTTTTTTTAACCCTTCCTGGAGTTTTTCCTCCGTAAGATTAATATAACCAGATTCAGGAACATATTTCTGGCCTTCAGTAAGAACCCATTTGATAAACTCTATCACTACTTCCCTTTTGGGCTTACCATTGGAAACAAAATGCAAGTCTCTTGCTGGTGGAGAAGGGTATTTCCCTGTGGCTATGGCCTTAACAATCTCATCCCGGTTGTTAAAAAAATCTTCATCCTCGTCTATTAGACCGTTGCTGTTAAGGTCAATAGGTAATACTTTTATCCCTTTAGCCTGACTTTTAGTCTTGGCATCATAGACATAGTTGATGTTGTTGAACCCGATTCCCAGGATATCTTTCTTGACCGCTTCGGCTAATCCAGGGTCTCCGTATACACCTACTCCAAGAAGGTCCTCCTGATTTTTACCAAGGTACTTTGCCCAGGTTTTTGCTGCACCACAGGCATCGGAACGAGTATAAACATGAATTGAATGTTTAACCTTCCGGTCTATTACTTCACCCCAGTTTTTAATTTTGCCAGTAATCCAGATACTGGTGAATATTTCCTTCCTGACACCTTTAAGGAGAAGATCCTCTAATACAGGATTATTCTCATTAACAGTTGGCACTACTGCATCCTTGGTCACTGAAACCCACCAGGCTCCTTTTTTAATCTCCTCCGGATAAATATCTCGGGAAACCTTACCAATATCCACAATTCCAGCTAAGGCATCAGCCATTCCTTTACCGGCACCGCCAGCAGCAACATCTATCTTTACCTTTGGATGAATCTTATGAAACTCCTCAGCCCATTTAATAACCATAGGATAAAGTGCCCATGCTCCTGAGGTAGTTATTGTCCCTTTTAACTCCTTTTCTTTTGATTGTTCCTGTGTCTTTTTTTGACAACCAACAGCAAAAAAAAGACTCCCTACTAATAAAATAATTAGCAATTTTTTCATTTTATTTATCTCCTGAATAATTATTTGAACACAGCCATACTTGATGCTCTTTATTGCGCTGAATATCTCTGAAAGTGATTGTTCATCATTTTTATTCTTGGAAATTCTCTCTATGAAATTTTCAAAATTCATCTTAATATCTCAAATTAATATCCATATAGTCTATAGACTAAGTAAGCTATATTCAAAAAAAATTATTTTTTTATTATCCTTTCAGACCTTTTTTCAAGCATGCCTTTGGTTCTTTTACAAACATCTGCAAAGGTAATGCCTTCCAAAATTTTTACGATAGCATTTCGTACTTCTAACATTACGCTCTGAAGTCCACAATTTTTTTCTTCAGGACAACTTATATGGGCCCATTCGCTAACACATCCTAATGGAGCAAGCGGCCCATCAATTATGCGTATCACCTGTGCAAGAGTAATTTCTTCTGGCGGTTTAATTAAACAGTATCCACCCCCTATTCCACGTTTACTCTGAAGTAAACCGGCCTTTTTGAGCTCAAGCAAAATATGTTCCAGAAATTTTTTAGGTATTTTCTCTTTTTCGGATATTTCATGAATCTGGACAGAACCTTTTTTAAAATTTAAAGAAAGGTCTATCATTGCCCTTAGAGCATATTCTCCTTTTTTTGAAATTCTCATTTAATAATAATGTTTTCTAAAGTCTACTTAGTAAATCAACAATGTATAGAATATACTTCTCAGTGTGAATATTGTCAAGCATTTTGTGGCACTGATTCCTTGACAAAAAACAATCTTTCCTCTACTTTAAATATTGCTTTGCAAACTGAAACAATAACCAGGGCGGTTAGCTCAGCGGTAGAGTACCGGTCTTACAAGCCGGGTGTCACTGGTTCGAACCCAGTACCGCCCACCAGATACTCTCTGTTCAAAAAAATTCAACTTTATCCTTACGAAAAAGAGGTCTATCCATGGGAAAGCTAATAGGAATTCTTGTGTCATTAACTTTACTTTTACCTAATCTCACATATGCTCAGGAAAAAGGCATTGGATTCGGGGTTATTTTGGGAGAGCCCACCGGTGTGAGTTTCAAGGGATGGACAGGGTACAAAACAGCCATCGATGGTGCAGCAGCTTGGTCTTTCGGCAATGAAAGTTCATGGCATTTCCATGCAGATTATCTCTTTCATAACCGTAATTTCTTAAAAACCAAAAAAGGCAATCTTCTGGTCTATTACGGCATAGGTGGTCGCATAAAAGGCGAGAAAAAGAGTAGAGTTGGACTCCGTTTTCCCATTGGTTTTAGTTACTTATTTGAAAAAGCACCATTCGATATTTTCTTTGAGCTTGGCCCTTTACTGGATTTAGTCCCCAGTACAGAGTTTGGGATAACTGGAGGCATTGGCATTAGATATTATTTCGAGTAATATTATAGTTTCTATATTATTACTATTGTATTTCATCACAAAGACTAATGTTTTTCCAAGATTAATAGGCTGTTTTGCTTAATAGGTAGTCATTTTGTATAATAAAAAATCGAAATCTTCCTTATGATTAGATTTCCATAAAAAAATGGACAAGATTAAGATTTTGCTTGTAGAAGATGAAAGCATCGTTGCCCGGGACATTTGCAACATGCTTTTAGGGCTTGGCTATGATGTTTTGGATGTTGTCTCAAGTGCTTCGGAATCCATAAAAAAAACACGGGATTTGCGTCCTGATTTGGTCCTGATGGACATCATGTTGGAAGGGGAAAAAGCAGGTATTCAAGCAGCTCACTATATTTTTACACACCTTAACACCCCTGTGGTTTATCTTACGGCCTACACAGACGAAATCACTCTGCAGCAGGCAAAAAAATCTGAACCTTTTGGCTACCTCCTTAAACCTTTTGAGGAGAGAGAGCTGCATACAACCATAGAAACTGCTCTCTATAAATTCCAGATGGAAATGAAGTTAAGGGAGAGAGAACGATGGCTGTTCACTATATTGAAAAGCATTCGAGATGGAGTCATTGCCACAGATCAATCTGGAATAATCACATTTATGAATCCTCTCGCTGAATCGCTAACAGGATGGACACAGGAAGAGGCAATAAAAAAACACCTGAATGGCGTATTTTCTGTCATAGATGAAAGCACAAAAAAAAGATTCAACATTTGCATCGACAAAATTCTCAAAGATGTAAACTTTGAATTCCCTAATGACCTCCTCCTTGTGTCTCGAGAAGGGAAAAAGGCCCCTATTGAACCAAGATTATCTTCCATAAGAGATGAGAACAATGCCGCCTCGGGTGTTGTCATTGCCTTTTCAGATATCACCGCCCGCAAAGAAGCTGAAAAGGAATTAATAGAAAGCTGGGAAAAACTATCAAATGCCATGAAGGGTGCCATACAGGCAATTGCCTTTACAATTGAAACACGTGACCCTTATACTGCCGGCCATCAACTCCGCGTGTCCAAATTAGCTGTAGCAATTGGACAAGAATTGGGCCTTTCAGATGACCAGATAGAGGGGCTTCGTTTAGCCGGGAACATTCATGATATAGGGAAAATTTATGTTCCTGCTGAAATCCTTAGTAAACCTGGCAAAATTTCAGATATAGAATTTGCCCTTATAAAAATACACTCTCAAGTTGGATACGACATTCTTAAAAATATCGATTTTCCATGGCCAATAGCAAAAATTGTTCTCCAGCATCACGAGCGTTTAGATGGAAGTGGGTATCCTGCTGGCTTAAAGGGTGATGATATTCTTCTTGAAGCGAAGATTTTAGGTGTTTGTGATGTGGTCGAAGCCATGGCTTCTTACAGGCCTTACCGTCCGTCCCTGAGTATTTCAGATGCTCTTGATGAGATTTCTAAAAATAATGGCAATCTATATGACTCTAAAATTGTCGATGCCTGTTTGAAGCTATTTAAAGAAAAAGGATTTAGATTTGACTGATTCTTTTCATGGATCCGTCTTCTTCTTTTCCCATTGGGGATTCTTTAATTGTTAAAGAAATATCGCATATCCTGGAGAAAAATAGAGCTCGCTTGTTGGCTTGCTGCCTCCATAATCGCCTGTTTAGCAGGAATAGCAGCCTTTATTTTTCTTTTTGTTCTCGACTTTAACATCTATTGGCTGATTCTTTCTCCTGTAATCTTCGCCATGTACCAGGCTCCTGCCGCTTATCTCTTGTGGGTCTGGAAAAAAAAGAAAAAAGAGTTTCTTTCTTCTTAACTCAAATCTTGCAAGAATCTTACGACGACATCTGAAGTTACCTCAATTAAAGGCAGGGCTTTTAAAAGGCAAAAAATTGACTCTACTTTTATGAATTGTTAAGATTCTTCTGAATTTGATGCTTAAAACACTAAAATTCCTACAAATAAGGGGTGAGCAATGAAAAGATCAAGACTACTATCCTATTTTTTTGTTTGTATGCTTTTATTTCCTTTTTTATCTTTTAGCCAAAGCGACGTCCTGTCGCGGATATCCAATCTTGAAGCTCTCCTTAATAATGATATATCCCACTGGAAACTCATCCCAGAAGATTTGGCCCAAGCTGAAAATCCTGAGCTTGATGATTCCTCCTGGGAAGTCAGAGGCCGCAGTTTCTCTGTACGGGATAAAATTTCCTGGATTCGCCATTCCTTAAAAGTTCCTGAGGTTTTTTCTGGAATCCGAACAGAGGGAAGCCCTGCCCATCTCGTCTGTCATTTTAGAGGTGTCGGCCAAGTCGAAGGAAAATTTTACCTCGACGGTGAACTCAGTCAATCTTTCTTGCTTGAATTCGGAAATCATGTAACAGAGATAGAAAAAAGTTTCCTGTTGAAATCTCATGTAAAGCCCGGAGAAAATATTTTTTTCGCTTTCCGTTTTGATAACCGCGGAAGGATTCCTCTAATAGAAAGGAAAACGTCTGAACCTGGAACATTTATTCAGCTTCTCAATGCTCAGTTCATCATTGATAACACACAGACTGCCCATCGCCAGCTCTCACAATTTCTACTTGATCTTAAAATAGGAGCCATTATACTCGATATTACTCCTTCCAGACAGGTCGCTACGACTAAATCAAGGCCTCAAGCAAAGGGCTATCAGCAGCTTCTGGCATCAAAAAGTTACAAGAAATTAAAGCAAACATTTGAAAAAGCGCTCATGAATGTGGATATTTTGGCTCTTCAAAAAGGAGATTTCACAAAAGTCAAGGCATCCATTTTGAAGTTTTATCAAGAGGCAAAACCTGTTGTTAGATTTGCCAACAGCTACACGCTTTTTTTAGGAGGAAATTCACATATTGATTTAGCCTGGTTGTGGCGCTGGATGGAATCTGTAGAAGTCTCCAAGGAAACTTTTTCAACGATACTGGATAATATGGAGGAATACCCCGATATTATTTACATACAGAGCCAGGCACAAGCATACAAATGGATGGAGGACTATTATCCGGAAGTGTTTAAACGCATTCAGAAAAAAGTCAAAGAGGGCCGATGGGAAATTGTTGGAGGCCTGTGGGTAGAACCAGACTGTAACCTCATCGATGGGGAATCTTTCATTCGGCAAATTCTTTATGGAAAACGTTATTTTAAGGAAAAATTTAATGTGGATGTAAAAATCGGATGGAACCCCGATTCCTTCGGATACAACTGGAATATGCCCCAGTTTTTCAAAAAAAGCGGCATCAATACTTTCGTCACTCAAAAAATCAGTTGGAATGACACTACTGTTTTTCCCTATTTCTTCTTCTGGTGGCAAGGACCTGATGGTTCCAGATTATTAAGCTATTTCCCGCCAACTGGCTATGTAGGCACTCTGAGGGCTGAAAGCATGGCTTCTGGAATGAAGCAATTTGAAAAGAATACTGGATTAAAGAAGATTTTTATCCTATACGGATTAGGAAATCACGGTGGCGGACCAAACAGGGAAATGCTTGATAGAGCAAAAGCTTACGCTGACCAGCTCATTTTCCCAAAAATGGTCCATAGTTTCTTTAACCATTACCTCGATAAAATAAATAAAGGGGAATTGAAGAATCTTCCAGTGTGGGAAGATGAACTCTATTTAGAATACCATAGAGGAACTTATACAACCCAGGCTGAAACTAAAAAATTGAACCGAAAATCTGAAGTTTTACTTGCTAACTCAGAAAAAATTTCTTCATTAGCTTTTCTCTACGGCAGGGATTATCCTCAACAATCTCTAAAGAATGCGTGGGAAAAAGTCCTGATGAATCAATTCCATGATATTCTTCCTGGCTCAAGCATCAATCCAGTTTACAGAGATGCAAAGGAATTCTATCGCGACTCCTCGCGATTAGCTAAAAATGAGCTTCTTGAAAGCATGAATCTCCTCGCTAAAAACATCAATACTTTACAAGGAGAGGAAGGAATCCCGCTTATTGTCTTCAACACTCTTTCTTGGGAAAGGGATGATTTAGTCAAGGTTGCTCTACCTTCTAACCTCCAAGGAAAACCTCTGGTTATCAGTCATGCTGGCAAAGAAACTCCTTCTCAAATAATCACAACTCCAAAAGGCCAGATATTGTGTTTTATTGCCAAAGGAGTTCCTCCATTAGGTTACAAAGTGTATAAAATAAAGGAAGGAGAAGCCAGTCCTCCTAAGAATAATTTCTTGAAGGTCGATAAGACATCTTTGGAGAACCGTTTCTTTCGCATCACATTGCATCCTGAAAGCGGAAATATAATCAGCATCTTTGACAAAAAGGCAAAAAGAGAAGTCCTTGCTCCGAACTCACAAGGCAACGAACTCCAGCTTTTCGAAGACATCCCTGACCGGTGGGATGCCTGGAACATCCAGTACACAGGCCGAAAGTGGACATTAGATAACTTCGACAGCATCAAAATCGCCCAAAAAGGCCCTGTCATGGCCTCATTAAAAGTAGAAAAAAGTTACCTCGGGTTATCCAAGGCCAGGCGAGAGCCTACAACGGACTTTCCATCTTCTTTTTTCTCGCAAGAAATTATCCTTTATAATGACGTCCCGCGCATCGATATAGAAATGAACGTAGACTGGTGGGAAGATCATGTTCTGCTGAAGGTTGCTTTTCCAGTAGACGTGAAAAACGATTGGGCTACATACGAAATCCCCTTTGCTTTTATCCAGAGGCCAACAACACAAAACACAGATTGGGAAAAAGCCCGCTTTGAAGTCCCTGCCATCAGGTGGGCTGACCTTTCTGATGTGACTTATGGCGTCAGCCTTCTCAATGAATCTAAATACGGGCATGACATCAAAGATAATGTTATGAGACTCACTCTTTTGCGGTCTCCATTGTCTCCAGACCCTATGGCTGACAGAGGGAAACACGGTTTTTCTTATTCTCTCTATCCACATGAAGGCGACTGGAAAGAAGCTCACACAGTGCAGAAAGGCTATGAGTTTAATGTCCCATTACTGGCATTCTTTCAAGAAGAACATAATGGCACGCTGCCATTATCTTTTTCCTTTTTCCATGTTGTACCTTCAAATATCATTCTTGCATCCATAAAAAAAGCAGAAGATAGATCAACAATTATCTTACGAATCTATGAAGCTGAAGGAGAAGACACTGAAGCACGTCTTGAATTCTTCCGGACACCGAAAAAAATCTATGAATTAGACCTTATGGAACATAGATTGCGAACTATTCATTTCAATGAAAAATCCGCCACCTTACATTTTGGAAAATCCGAAATAAAAACTATTGAGATAGAATATTAAAAAAGGTAAAAGCGCCCCCGACGGGATTTGAACCCGTGTTGCCGCCTTGAAAGGGCGATGTCCTAGACCAGGCTAGACGACAGGGGCACAGATATGGTGAGCCGTGCTGGACTCGAACCAGCGACACCCGGCTTAAAAGGCCGGTGCTCTCCCTCTGAGCTAACGGCCCAAAAGAAAAGACGAATATTAATAAATGAAATTTTAAAAAATGTCAATATCAGCTTAAAGCTTCAATCTTTGTAATGATCCATCTGCCTCGATGGTTAATATTTAAAGATTCATCTTTAAGGTTATATTTTCTCAAATAAAATTTATGATTCTTTTTCTCACCTTCTTTATTCTTCACGGCGACTTCAACTTCTTTATAATGAACATCACCTGTAAAATCTCTTATAGTAGGAAGTTCTTCAGCACCCAAAGAAAAAGTAGCAATCTCTTCTTCTCTGGCTGCTGCTGCTTTAGCTTCATTGTATTCTTTCTGTAAATTCTTATGCTTTTCGTAAATTTCATCATATTTTGCCTGGAGTTCCTCCACCTTCTTTTGCATGGCTCTCTTTGCAGCCCGGGTTCTTGCACTTTCCAACTCAAATTTCGCATCATCTACGTCATCTCTCGCATCAAGGACAACGCCTACTGATTCCTCTAACTTTTTCTTAAGCTCTTTTTCCTTGGCATCCATTTCAGGTAATTTTGCTGGTTCAATAATTTCTTCGCTTACACTTATAATTTCCCAACTTTCCTCATCAATTAAAACTGGTTCTAAAGCCATTGTCGACATTGTTGTAATATCATTTAAAGAAATAGCATCAAAATATCTTTTTAAAAGGGTTTTTTCTGGCTTTGACACACAGCTTTGAAACACAAAAATAATAAGGACTCCACCTAAAATTGAAAGAATTTTCTTATTCATTCTTCCTCCTTCCTGTTAATTTTAATTTTGCTTTCTAAATTTTACCTTTTTTTCAATAGCAAAAGCAAGTTTAAATAACCGTGATTCTTGAAAAAAGTTTCCGATTATTTGTAAACCTATAGGTAAACCTTCCTCAGTCCAGCCTACAGGCAACGAAAGAGCCGGAATCCCAGCAAGATTTGCAGATACGGTAAACTTATCAGATAAATACATGGCAATCGGATCTTCCTTGGCGCCAATCAAAAAGGCAGGCTCAGGGGTAGTCGGGGTAAGGATATAGTCAACTTTATTAAAAGCTTCCATAAATTCTTGTGTAATAAGACGCCTTGTCTTGGCTGCTTTCACATAATAGGCGTCATAATAACCAGAACTTAGTGCAAATGTACCTAAAAGTATACGTCTTTTGACCTCTGGCCCAAAACCTTCTGTCCTGGTTTTTACATACATTTCCTTAAATGTTTGGGAATTGGTTTGTCTATACCCGTAGCGAACTCCATCATATCGTGCGAGGTTCGAACTTGCTTCTGAAGGGGCGATGATATAATAACAGGCAAGTGCATAGTCCCATGATGGAAAATCCATTTCATAAAGCTCTGCCCCCATTTGTTCCAAGAGCTTTAATGTGTGATAATACATTTCCTTAACGCCTTCATCGATCCCTTCCAGCATATTCTCCTGCAAAAAGGCAATCTTAAGGGATTGTAATTTTTTCATCATTTCTTTTTGGTAATCAGGAATGGGTTCGCAGGAAGACGTGGAATCTTTCGCGTCAAAGCCTCCAATTATTTTCGTAAGGACAGCGCAATCTTCAACAGTTCTTGTTAAAGGCCCAATTTGGTCCAAAGAAGACGCAAATGCAACAAGTCCATACCTTGAGACCAAGCCGTAGGTGGGTTTTAACCCAACGAGACCACAAAGGGCAGCTGGCTGCCGGATAGAACCTCCTGTATCTGAGCCAAGGGAAGCTGCAGCCATATTAGAGGCAACAGCAGCGGCTGATCCACCGCTTGAACCTCCTGGTACTCTCTTTAAGTCCCATGGATTTTTAGTGGTGAAAAAAGCAGAGTTTTCAGTTGATGAGCCCATGGCAAACTCATCCATATTGGTCTTTCCTATGATAATTGCATCTTCTTTTTCCAACTTCTCCACGACTGTTGCATTATAGGGGGCAATAAAATTCTGAAGAATCCGGGAGGCACATGTCGTCCGAACTCCCTTTGTGAGCAAGTTGTCTTTTAAGGCCAGAGGGACTCCTGCCAGAATGCCTCTCTCTTTTTTTTGATCGATTATCTTTGCCTTCTCTAAGGCAAGGTCTCCTAAAACAGTTATATAGGCAGATATTTTTTTATCTTTTTCTTCTATCTCTTTCAAATAATCAGTCACAACCTCCTCAGCTTTGATTTTTCTTGTCTCCAGTAAAGAACAAAGCTCAGAAAGCGTAAACGATGTTAAACTCATTTTTCCTCAATAACTTTTGGCACCTTAATAAACTCGTGTGCTTTTTCTGGGGCGTTGGTCAAAACATCCTCTTCTAATAAAGATGGCTGGACATCATCCTTTCGGAAAGGGGCAGAAAAAGACACTGTGGAATAGACTTCTCCTTTAGACGCATTGATATCCAGTTCTTCTAATCGGTTCACCCATTCGACAATTTTTTTCAGTTGGGGAGCAATTTGACTTTTCTCTTCTTCTGTCAATTGCAGATGCGCTAAAGCACAGACATAATCAATATCAATCTTCGGTTTCATTTGCCTGAATTATATGGAAATGACTATAAAAAATCAATTTGGGATTTTATAAATTAATCCCTTTTATAAGAAAAAAAATAATGTTATATTAAAAAAAATTTAGATATGGTAAAAATCTATTGCTTATGCAAAAAAATAGAAAAAGGAAATAAAAATGAAAATAGTCAAACTAAAAAAAGAAAATTTATTTCCCTTCTTAGAATCGCTATCTAAAGAGGCAGATTTATGGGCTCCTGTTCAAAAATACGAAAACAAACATTCCTTCCAGCTTATCAAGGACTTTTCTCAAATTGACCTTAAGTACACTCGAACTATTCTGCCCCCCAAAAAACTTTTTCTCCCTCCCACATTCAATATGTTTCTCGCAACAGAACAAGGTTATGAAGAAGATTTTTCGCATGTGACGAAAAAGATTCTTTTTGGAATTCACCCATGTGACATACATGGACTCCTCATTTTAGATCGCTTTTTCCAGCATGTTTTTGATGACCCGTATTATTCAAAAGCTCGTCAAAACACGTTGATATTAGGCCATTCATGCTGGCCTGATGAAAACTGTATGTGTAAATCCACGAATACTCATATCATTGAAGAAGGCTACGATCTTTTCTTCTCTGAACTTGAAACTGCCTATTTAGTGTGGATAGGATCCAGCGAGGGCGACGATTGCATCCGTATAAAACCAGGAATTTTTGACGAGGATATCACAGATGAAGATATTCAGATTTATATTAAATGGCACAATGAACGCGACAAAGCTTTTCAAGTGGACATAAACTTTATTGCCATGCCAGACCTCATGGAGCTCAAATACGAAAATCCTCTATGGGAAAAATTAGGCGATGCCTGTTTAGCTTGCGGTTCATGCAGCAATGTTTGCCCCACTTGCAACTGCTATAATGTTCTTGATAAACCCTTATTAAACAAGTATGCCTCAGAAATAGGCCGATGCTGGGATGCATGCACTTTAGAAAGTTATTCTGAGGTTGCAGGCGGAGAAAACTTCAGGGAAAAAAGAGCACAAAGGCTGAAACTTTGGTATACACATAAACTCCAGGCATATATTTCAAAATACGGAAAACCCGCGTGCGTTGGGTGTGGCCGGTGTGCCTCTACTTGTCCAGTTGACATTAATGTACAAACAGTTGCCAAGGCCCTTGAGGGAAAAGACATGGATACTTTTTGGAATCGACTCAGTAAAGAGGTGACAAAATGAACGGCGAAAATAAATGTATTAATCAAACAAATCCCTATCTTCCTGAAGCAGCCAGGATTGTCCGTACCTATCCTCTTACAGAAGATGTGAAATATTTCCAGGTTCGCCTTGTTGATATGGAAAAAGCAATTTCCTTTAAATACAGTCCAGGGCAATTCGCAATGATATCTGTTCTTGGTGCTGGAGAAGCTCCTTTTTCCATTTCCTCTACACCGTCCAGGCCAAGCCTGCTCGAGTTTTGCATCCGGAAAGCCGGCACTGTAACAAACGCCATTTTCAAGCTCAAAGAAAACGACCATATTGGAATCCGCGGGCCTTATGGCAATGGATTTCCTATCGAAAGTATGCATGGCAAGGACATAATCATCGTAATGGGCGGCCTGGGCGCAGCTCCTCTGCGGTCTGTCCTTCTGTATTGCCTTGATAACCGCGATCTGTTCGGAAGAGTTGCCTTGCTCCATGGAGCAAAGAGGCCTGCAGAGATGATCTTCCGGGAAGAATTTTTTGCATTGAAAGAGAGAAAGGATCTGGAATGTTATTTAACAGTGGATGCTGATGACACAGGAAAATGGAAAGAGAACATTGGAGTTGTAACAACTCTGTTTCCGCAGCTTAAGGATATTAATCCCTCAAAGACATTTGCTATTGTTTGCGGGCCTCCTGTGATGTACAAATTTGTGCTTAAGGAGCTTATTAAGCTCAACATCCCTAAGAACCAGATTCTGATGACTCTTGAAAGAAGGATGAAGTGCGGAGTAGGCAAATGCGGCCATTGCGCTATTGATTATATATATACATGCATTGACGGCCCTGTGTTCACGTACTGGGATGTTATCCATATGAAAGAGCTTATATAAGGGGGAACCGATGAAAAAAGATAAATTAAAGATAGGAATATACGAACTTACTGGTTGTGCAGGCTGTGCTCTCCTTATCCTGGACTGCGAAAATGAACTCGTAGACATTTTCCAAGCGGCGGACATACAGTCTTTCCTCATGGCAAAAAGTGACAATATTGACGGCGAGTTAGATATAGCTTTAGTAGAAGGAAGTGTGTCAACAGAAAAAGACATTGAAGAACTGATGGATATCAGAAAGCGAGCCGAGATAGTTGTAGCTATAGGACTTTGCTCTATGGTTGGCGGAATCCAAGGCCGGTTTTGCGACGAAAAAGAATGGAAAGAAAATTTCAAAAAAGTCTATGGGGACATCGAAATGACCCATACTAAGCCAGTTCAATCCAAACCAATCGACGCCTATATCAAAGTCGATTATTATCTGCCTGGATGCCCCATAGGTAAAGAACAGTTTCTAAACTTTTTTACCAGAATGCTGCGCGGAAACCCTCCAGAACGATACCCGCAGCCTGTGTGTGTCGAATGTAAATACAATGAAAACGACTGCCTCCTCAAAAAAGGTATTCTATGCTTAGGCCCTCTAACCTCTGGCGGATGCGGAGCAATTTGTATTAACCATAATCTTCCATGTGTTGGTTGTTGGGGACCTGTTGAGGGCGGCAACTGGATTTCTGAATATTATCTCCTGAAAGAAAAAGGGTTCGATGATGAACTTATTAAAAATAAAATGGCTAACTTTTCTGGCACTAAAATCGCTGAAGTCTCTGAACAACTAAGAAAGTAAGGAGTAAAGATGAAAAAGATAAGTGTTGAGCACATTGCCCGTGTGGAGGGAAATGGAGGCATTTCTGCCACAATCGACGGAAACGTAGTTACTGATGTGAAATTCATAATAAACGAAGGGGCACGGCTTATCGAAAGATTAACTGTAGGGAGAACACCAGAGGAGGATGTTAGCATTGCCCCTCGTATCTGCGCTATATGCACTCTTTCCCACAAATTCGCCGCTATCCGCGCTATGGAAAATGCGCTGGCTGTGGAAGTCCCACGCAAAGTTCATCTTTTTCGTGAGCTTATGCATATGGGAGAAATGATTGAAAGCCATTCTCTTCATACATTTTTTCTTGCACTTCCAGATTATCTGGGATTTCCCAACGCAATTGCCATGGGATCCAAATACGAATCAGAAGTTAAGCTTGCCTTACAAATGAAAAATTTCGGAAACCATATAATGAAAACCACGAGCGGCCGCTATATCCATGGCGAAAACCCTGTTATCGGTGGCTTTGGCAAGTATCCCTCTAAAGATGAATTAATTTGGATAAAAGAACGTGCTGTCGAATTCATGCCTTCAATAATAAAAACAGTCGACCTGTTCTGCACAATTGATTACCCTGATTGTCCAGAAGATGATACAATCTATGCATGCTGCAATCCTGCCAATGATAAATACGGCTTTGCTGGAGATGAGATTATCGTTTCGACTGGAGATAAAATATACAGAGATGATTATAAAAATCTAACCAATGAATTTATAGTCTCTCATTCTTATGCCAAACACAGCCGGTTTAAAGAGAAACCATATTCTGTGGGCGCCCTGGCGCGAATCAACAATCTTGGAGAACGGCTGGAGGGCGAGGCTGGAAATATGTATAAGAAGTACTTTAATGACCGGTGGAAAAAGAACCCTCTGTTGAACAACGCAGCCCAGGCATTAGAACTTCTGTACTCTTTTGAAAGGATCCCACAGCTTGTAGATGAATTGCTTCAACCACCAGAAGCCCCTGAAATTATCCGCTACACGGCAAAAGAAGGGAAAGGAACAGGATTGGTTGAAGCGCCTCGCGGCCTTCTCATCCATCACTATGAAATTTCTAATGGGTTAGTTTCTCATACAGATATCATTACACCCACTGCTCAGAATGCCGAAGATATCGAAAGATACTGTTATATTGCCGCCCAGTCCCTCCTCGATTCAGGCAAGGAAGATAAAATTAGAGACCGCATGGAATTAATAGTTCGCGCATATGACCCTTGTATAAGTTGTTCTGCTCATTTAGCAGAAGTAAAAAAAGCCCCTGAAGAGAGTTGGAAAGAAAAAATCGATGAACTCAAGCAAGCTGAATCTCCTGTTTTTATTGGTGTTGGGAATACTTGCTACTCAGATGACGGAGCAGGTATCAATCTTGCACTTGAGCTCAAAAAAGCCGGTGTAAAAGACGTCTGGTTAGAATCTGAACTCAATGACAATGAAGAAATATGGCAAAATTCGGTAAACCGGCCCCTTGTATTTCTTGATGCTGTAGATGTCAAAGAAAAACCTGGGAAAATCTGCGTTTTGCCTCTGCACCACATCTTAAGCAATACATCTTTGAGCCACAAGTTTCTGCCCTTTATTTCCGGACAGATGAATTATAAGCAGCTTAAAAACTCTTATGTACTTGGCATCCAGCCAGAATCCCTGAGTAAGGGGCAAAAAATTTCAAGGCCTGTTCGTGATGCGATTGAGAAAGTGCTTAACTACATGCATTAATTGATTAATTGGGGACTGTCCCCAATTCCCTACTGAAAAAGATACGCTTATGAAAAAAAAGGAAATATTAGTTTTAAAAGACCTTCTGGGTTCAAACAAAATGATTGCTTCTGAAATACGGGAGGAACTCACAGAAAAAGGTATCCTAACAATCAATTTCCTGAGTTCGCCAGGAGCAGGAAAGACAAGTCTTTTAGAACAACTCGCTGAACAATTCCAATCTCAATACAAGATGGCCGTCATAGAAGGCGACATCGAAACAGAAAGAGATGCAGAAAGGATTCGGGCAAAGGGTATTCCTGCCTGGCAGATAACTACAGGAGGCGCTTGTCATCTTGAAGCCAGAATGGTTGGGAAATTATTTTCTGAAATCCCGTCCAATTTGGATTTTCTATTCATTGAAAACATAGGCAACCTTGTCTGCCCTGCCAGCTATGACCTTGGAGAACACATCCGGTGTGTCCTTCTTTCCTCTCCAGAAGGGGATGACAAGCCAAAAAAATACCCGAAAGCGTTCACAACCTCTGACTGCTTAGTCATAACAAAATCAGACCTTGTACCCATCCTCCCATTCGATATCCATAAAGCGCAAAACGAAGCCATGGAGGTTAACCCGCAAATAAAAACCTTTGTCACATCTGCCGTTCAAGGGACAGGCATAAAAGAACTAACGGGTTTTTTCATAGAATCTCTTCAGAAACTTCGAAAGCAAAATGCATGAGCTCTCGATCATTACAAGTCTTTTTGAAATACTTGAAGAAAAAGCCAAGGAAAAAAAGGCAAGAAGGATAACTTGTGTGAAACTCCAAGTAGGAGCCCTTTCAGGAGCTGTCCCAGAGCTTTTAAAAACGGCCTTCGATTTTTACAAAAAAGACACCCTGGCATCTCAAGCGGAATTGGACATCGATGAAATCCCGTTGAAAGTTAAATGCAAGAAATGCCAGCATGAAACCTTTAAAGATGATTTTATATTTGTTTGCAGTAATTGTGGCTCATCTGAATTGAAAATTCTTGCTGGAACAGAACTTCTTCTTGAAAAAATCGAAATGGAAATTGAATAAATATAGCCATTACCCCCTTTTGCGGAAAAACTATATTATGTTATAATGGTTTTTAAATTAAGGAGTTTTTCAGCTTTATTCTTAAATACTTCTTTAAAATAACAATTAATAAAACAATCAGATTTATACCTATTTAACGCAGGTTTCTTATAAGGAGAAAAACTTATGAAAAGTTTAAAAGAAATCGCAGAAAAATGTTTTCTTAATGAAGAACAATTGGAAACGATTAAAGAGATTATCCTTGACCATGGGCATTATTCCCAGGAGGCCGTAAGGAAAGAAATCGATTGGTACTGCACTCGCCTTGGCATGGACGAATATTATTTTAAAACAACTCCTATTGCCACAATCGCGAGCCATATCGAGGCTTTAAAAGCTGCAGAAATCATAGCGAATGTTCAAAAAGAAAAACTCATAAAAATAGACATTGGGACAGAATCCGAAAATGAGGCAATATATTTAGTAGATGACTATCATTACCGTGCGCTGGAAACAGAAAAGCGAATCGAAAAAAAATACCCAAACTACAGACTTCAGTCATACCGCTCCTTGGGCAAGGCTGCTGGCGTCGAACACCTGCGTATGTATCTTGTGTATAAACCCTCATTCCACTTAGGCAAAAGTTCTCCAGAAGAAACAGATTTAGAGAAGATTGCAGACAAAGAGTTTTTAAGAACAGCTACAGATGAAACCCGCCAGAGATACCAGGATTTATTAAATAAATCCAAGGGCTGGGAAACGCCTTTAATCGAAATCTCTCATAAAACAGAAACCAATGAATTGAGAATAATGATAGTCACAGAGAGAGATACAAGCAAGCGTTTTTTTTCCAATGTTTCAGATGTGTTGAACTCCCATAATATTGTATCTAACCGCAAATTTGTTGAACAATTTGCTAATGGGAAAACAGTGTATGTGATTTATCTTCCTGCCCCCAATAATGAAGAACTCATCCAGGATCTTGCAGAAGACATCAGTCTTGTTTATGTTATCCCGGAAAGCCCTCTCTCTGGGCTCTTCCGTGAGGGAAAACTCGACGCACAAGAAACAGTCTTTGGCGTTTCTGCATGGAGTTTTTCGCATCAATTTTTAAGCGGGTATAATGAAGAATATCTTAAACTCACCGAACATCTGAAAGATTCTCCAGAATTGCTCGGGATTTTAAGAAGCTTGAAAACAAACTTGGCCAAAGACACTTATACAGAACCGAGGGTTTGGGAGGCCTTCTTAGAATACCCTGAATATCTCAAAAAACTTTTCAAGCTTTTTGATAATAGATTCAATCCTTTTTACAAAGAACATGATGTCGAACAGGAGATGGCTGAAGCTGAAAAAGAATTGACAAGATGCATCCCCACAGACATTGATAGAGAAATTTTTGCAACTGTTATCTTGTTTATCAAAGTCATACAGAGGACGAACTTTTTCAAAAAGAATAAAACTTCTTTAGCTTTCATGTACACACCTGAATTTCTCAATAAGGTCGATTATCCTGAGACTCCATTTGGCCTGTTCCATGTGGTTGCAGCAGAACTTAGGGGCTTTCATATTCGCTTCAGGGATATTGCACGTGGAGGCATTCGCGTTGTGCGTTCTAATAATATCCAGAACTACCTTTACAACTCTGATTTTATTTTTGACGAGAATTACAATCTTGCCCTAACGCAACAACGCAAAAATAAAGATATTCCTGAAGGAGGCTCAAAAGGAACAATTCTTCTTAGATGGGGATATCAAGACCAAGCAGAGACAGCTTTCAAAAAATACATCAATGGATTGCTTGATTTGCTGCTTCCCGATGACAGCATTATCGATTATTACGGCAAAGAAGCGATCCTTTTCTTGGGGCCTGATGAAGGAACAGCCGAATTGATGGAGTGGGCAGCTTTGCAAGCGAAAGCTCGAGGGTATTCTTACTGGAGGGCATTTTCCACAGGAAAACCAGTTTCTATGGGAGGCATCCCTCATGACCTCTATGGGATGACCACAAACTCTGTTCACCAATATGTCCTCAATGTCTTGGAGAAAGAAGATATAAAAGAAGAGAATATCACAAAGGTAATGACAGGAGGGCCGGATGGAGATTTAGGAAGCAATGAAATCTTAATCTCCAGAGACAAAATTTTAGCCATTGTCGATGGCTCAGGCGTTCTATATGATCCAGAAGGAATTAACAGGGAAGAACTAACCAGGTTGGCAAAGGAAAGGCTAACAATCGAGCACTTCAAACGCAATCTTCTTTCCCGGCATGGGTTTTGCGTGACCATAAAAGACAAGAATGTCTCTTTGCCTGATGGCGAGAAAATCGTCAATGGCCTCGAGTTCCGTAATACTTTTCACCTTAACCCAAAATTTAAAGCTGACCTTTTTGTTCCATGCGGAGGAAGGCCCAGCTCTATCAACATCAATAATTGGAAACAGTTTATCGATGATGAAGGCCGTCCGAAATTTAAATTTATCGCAGAGGGAGCTAACTTGTTTATCACCCAGCAAGCCCGTCTGCGTCTTGAAGAACATGGAGTCATCATCTATAAGGATGCTTCTGCAAACAAAGGAGGCGTGACCTCCTCTTCTCTTGAAGTATTCGCAAGTCTGGCTTTAAGCGACGACGAATATGACAAGCTTATGTGTGTTAAAGATGGTCAAGTACCTGTATTCCGCAAAAAATATATCGAAGAAATCGTTAACATCATAAAAGAAAATGCCTCATTGGAATTCGAAATCATATGGAAAGAGAACAAACAGAAACACATCTCAAGAGCCGTTCTTTCGGATTTAATCAGCAAGAAAATCAACGCTGTCACAGACGGTATCTATTCATCGGAGTTAATGGAAAATAAGAGCTTATTCAGGAATATCATTGAGGACTACTGCCCTTCTGTTCTCATAGAGGAAATTGGGTTGGACAAAGTATTCGAGCGCGTTCCAGATTCTTACTTGAAAGCAATCTTTGCATCGCGGTTAGCCAGCAGGTATGTTTATCGTTACGGACTGGATGCAAATGAGATAAACTTTTACGCCTTTCTAAAAGAATATCAATAATAATTACCTTGCTGCATCAATAGCTGAATCACAAAAAGATTTTGCCGAGTGTGAGGGCTCCAAGAATCAAGGTTCCAATACCAATAATCAATCTAAGTTTGGTTCCATCGATTTTCTTTACTGTATAGGCAGCAAAAGGAACAGATAAAACAGCACCTAATATTAATGAAGGCGCAATTGTCCATTCAATGGTATGGTTTGTAAAAATAAGATACGCAATAACGCCTATTACACAGGTCAAGCCCTCGGCAAGAGATGTGATACCTATTGCGTTTTTTGAGTGAACTCCAGAAAGAATTTGGCCGCTTGTCACAACAGGTCCATACCCTCCACCGCTAATTCCTTTATTGAATGCAGCTATAAGGCCTATTCCTGTTATTTTATTCCAGGAAAACTTAAAAACCCTTCCCAGTGTACTCAAAATAAGTATACCCATAGCTAAAACAAGGCAGCCAATGTATATCTTAACAAAGCGTGCTGGTAAATTCAGTGCTACTAAAACTGCAGTTACAGTTCCAAGTATGCTTCCAGAAGCCAGTACAGCAGCAATCTTGAAATCTACTGACCCAAATTTTAAATTTACATTATTGAATTTATGGTGAGCGAAACCAGCACTTAATCCAGTAATTAGTTCAGAGAGCAAAACAGCTGGGACTACCTGAAGTGGATTATAGCCCAGGAGAAGGAGAAGAGGAGTGAGGGTTGTTCCATATCCCATCCCTATAGATGAATCCACATATTCACAGATAAACGCTAAAAATATGATATAAGCGGAAATCTCAATATGAGGCATTGTCACTCCTTTTCTGACATTGTCAATCAACTATATCGATTATTAATTATATTTTTTTTCATCTTAGTCCATTTGTAATTTTTTCTTTCTCGTCCTGTCTGCCAAATCTTCAAATGTAGTACCTTCCAGGATTTTAGCTATAGCATCTCTCACATCTTTCCACAGCCATTTAAGCCCGCAATATTTTTCCCTTGGGCAAAACTCATGTGCCGTGACGCTCACACAATCAATCGGGGCCAGGGGACCATCCATCACACGAATCACTTCTGCAACTGAGATTTCAGAAGGAGCTTTGGCTAAATAATACCCCCCATTTGGACCTTTTTTACTCCGAAGATAACCTGCCCTCTTTAACAGAAGTAAAATCTGCTCCAGGAAACGCTCTGGAATATCTTGAGCTTCTGAAATCTCACGGATATGAAGGAGCTCGTTAGGATAATGAAGAGAGAGCTCCAACATCGCACGGCTTGCATATTCGCCCCTTGTGGAAAGCTTCATATTTAATTACTCGACTAAATCAGTTGATTTTGTCATATAATCACACAGTTATTGTGTTGTCAAGAAGTTTTTTAATTTTTTTTAAAAAGTTTCTTTGGAGATTTAATCCTAACTACTCGACTTTGTATTGACACATGGCTTTATCAATGTTAAAAATCAAATAATTTCCTTAAGGAGGAATAAGGCAATGAAACAAAGAAATATTAATTTTATCCTTACAAGTTTTCTTTTTCTTCTCTTTGTTTGCTTTTTCTTTCAAAGCGCCTGGTCTCAAGAACCTGCAAAAAAAATAACCTTTGAACAAGCATTCTTGAACGCACAACCAC
>JACUUK010000133.1 GCA_014859315.1 Candidatus Aminicenantota bacterium | reverse complement strand
ACCAGTTGAAGGGTCCATGAGATAAATGCGGTCTGCTCCCCGGTCTGTTACCCATAAATATTTTCCATCAAACGTTAATCCTGCGGGTTCTCCGACTGGTGAAGGGAAATTCTGCACCATCATCCCATCTTCCGGTGAGACTTTAAGGAGCAAATCTTTTCTGTGGTCAATAATCCATAGATATTTGCCGTCCCATGCAAGGTCACGAGGGTCTTGGCTGTTTGATTCTAAAATAGAGAGCGCCAATCCTGTTTCAGGATCAATGCGGTATACATATTTTTCTTCGGCATCGATATGCCACAGATATTTTCCATCCCATGCAAGTCCCTCAGGTTGATGGCCTGGAGAATTAAACTGTTTTAAGACTTTCCCGGTCTCAGTGTTTATTAGATAGATTTTATCTGTATAACTGTCAGCCAGCCAGAGATTATTCCCGTCAAAAGTTAAGCCAGTAGGGCAAGGGCCAGGTGTTTGCAGGACTTTTAAGATGTCTCCTACTTTTCCCCATGCAAGCGGCATAAAAAGTAGGATCATAAGACTGAAAAAAAATGTTTTTCGCATTAAAACCTCCTTCTTGAAAATCAAGAAATTAACTTTAACAATTATAATAAAAAATTCTATGATAGCAAATCTAAAAAGGAAGAATCTCTATTTCCGTGACAGTTAATTATGAAGGTGTAATCTGTCACAGCGCCGGCTCTCCCTCATCGTTGCCAAGACCCTCCCACCCTCCACAATGGGCTTCAGATGGAAGGGAACCGTCGCCGCACTTCTCAATTAGGTCAGATGTTTCCCTCATCACGGAAATACAGATGCTTACCTTTAACCAAGATTAATTGACACCTTACATGTGAAATTATATAGATAAAAAAACATCTTTGAAAGAAATAATGAAAAAAGGAGAAAAATAATGCAAACAAGCAGGAGGACTTTTTTAAAAAGCATAAGCTTAGGAGTAGGCAGCGTAAGTATGTTTGGACTTTCTGCTACATCTGCCCAAGCGAATATTGAAAGAAAGTTAATGGAGGTCGAAAATCTTTCTCCTGAGAAAGTAGCCGAGGATGAGAGTTTTTGGTTTCATGTACAGCAGGCATTCAACACTGACCGTAGTATGATAAACCTGAATAATGGAGGTGTTCATCCCGCTCCCAAGATTGTATTGGATGCTGCAAAAAGATACATGGATTTTTCCAATGGTGCCCCGGCTTACAATTCCTGGAACATTCTTCGTCCCAGGAAAGAGCTCATCCGTAAAAAACTTGCTGACACTTTCGGCTGCTCGCCAGAAGAAATCGCTCTCACAAGGAATGTCACAGAGTCACTTCAAATCCCTTTGCTTGGACTAAATCTTAAACCAGGCGATGAAGTCCTTACTACTACTCATGATTACCCATCCATGAAAAATGCTCTTTATCAGAGAGAAAAAAGAGAAGGCATTAGAGTCAAAACATTTTCTTTCCCTTATCCACCAAAGAACTTGAAGCAGTTAGCATATTTATTTGAAAAAAACGTAACTCCGAATACAAAGATGATACTTGTCTGCCACATAACAAATCTTACAGGGCAGATATTTCCTATCAAGGAAATTTGCCAAATGGCACGCCGTCGTGGCATAGAAGTAGTAATCGATGGCGCACATGCATTCGGCCATTTTGTATTCAAACAGAAAGACTTGGATTGTGATATCTATGGCGCAAATTTGCATAAATGGATGATGGCTCCAATTGGGACTGGATTTCTGTATGTAAAAAAAGAAAAAATAAAAGACATATGGCCTCTGTTCCCGGCTTCTGACCCACTTTCTGATGATATAAGAAAATTTGAGCATATTGGTACACATCAGGAATATTTAAAACTTGCTGCTGGGGATGCATTGGAATTTCATCATGGTATTGGAGGCAAAAGAAAAGAAGAGCGACTACGTTATCTTAGGAATTACTGGGCCAAAGCGTTAGAGAAACTTCCTGGTGTCAAGATGTTGACTTCCTATTCTCCAGAGCAATCCTGTGGGATTGCCACTTTTACAGTTGAAAATATGGATATGGAAAAACTTTCTCAAGTATTATTTCAAAGACATAAGATTTATACTATTTCTCTAACTGTTCCTGCTCAAACAAAGAATGGTGAAGATATTACCGGAATTCGTGTGACTCCGAGTATTTACACTCCTCTACGAGACTTGGATCTATTCATTGAGGCGGTTACTTTCTATGTAAAAAATGGATTGCCGAGTTAAATCATCTATTTAACCCCTGATATCAATTACATCTTTTGTATTAAAACAAAAAAATATTCAGAAATACTTGGCTTTTTGAGTGTATTTAATTATATTTCTTATATAAATTTATTGCTTAAATAGAAAATACAGGAAGATGAAACGTATAGTTATTTTGAGGAAAAAAATATTTTTGTGCCTTTTGTGCATTACTTTCCTGTATACAGGGCTTTCTTCTGAGATTCTTTATCCATGGAAGGATGTTTATATTGGAGCCTTAGATGCGAAAGCTTGGTGCGGACTGGTCTTAGCCCCTTATAAGGATAGTATCTTTGCTTTTAGAATCAGAGTAAAAAGAGACAAGGAAATCGCTGATGGAATAGATCTTTTTTATCTAATTTCTGAAGTGGGCCCACATGCACCAGATGGACAGTATTCCAGGATAAAAATGGATTTAAGCCTTCCGTTTAAAAAAGGGAAAGAGACTCCTATCCTTAAAAAACCTTCGCAAGAATCTGATACCCTTACTTTTGAATGGTCGCGCCAGGATGAGAAGACGGTTATAGGCAAGATAAGTGCTCCAAAATATATAGAGGTGCAGCTTATCCAGTATTTCCCATGGGAGTTTGATGGTGTTTACAAGCTTCTTTCCGATGGCCATATAAAAGGGGAGAGTGGAATTTCAAAAAAATTTCAATACTTGCTGTGGGCCAGTAAAAAAGGAGAGCTTGTTTCCAGAACATCTGAAAATGAACTATGCATATTATTCCCTATGGAAAAAAAGAATGTGGTTTATTTTGTTGCTGGTGTCGATGAAGATGAAAGAATATTGAAAAACCACATCTATCGCTATAAAAACGAAAAAACAATTGAACGCATTCTTAAAGAGGAAGAAGAAAGATATCAAAAAAAGCGAGTTAAGATTAAAGGTTTTCATGAAGGTGCACCTAAAGCCATAACAAATAATCTTTTCTGGATGACTCTTTACCAGCCCGGTTATCACAGGTTCTATACACCAGCAGGGAGGAGATGGATTTTCCCTAAGCCAGATGGTAATACAGACCACTGGACTATATTTGAATGGGATTCTTTTTTTAATGCTTTGGAAGTTTCCTTAGAGAGCACAAGACATGCCAAAGATGTTTTAAAAGCAGTATTAGAAACTCAATATCCCAATGGAAATATACCAAACTGGAGAGGAAGATTCGGAGGGACCACTGACAGATCTCAGCCGCCTGTAGGAGCTTATGTAACCTTAAAACTCTTTCAGAAAATTGGAGACATAGAAATATTAGAACACGCGTATCCATATCTTAAAAAATGGCATTCATTCTGGAAAGCAAGAAAAGCGAACGGACAGGTACGTAGAGATGGAAATGGAGACGGCCTATTGGAATGGGGCTCGGATAAAGAACTTTTAACCAAAAATGTTCCTCCATGGGAAAAAGATGTTCCTGGAAAAACACGTGCGATGTGGGAATCTGGCCAAGATGATCTGCCTAACTGGGATGATGCTTCTTTTGATGACTCCACAGGAACATTGACGATGAATTGCTTGGATTTAAATTCTCTTTATGCCCTTGATGCGTGGTGCCTTGCTCAAATAGCTAAATCCATTGATAAACTGGAAGATTATTATTTCTATTTAAATGAATACAACACAATCAAGGAACTTGTAAACAGTCTTCTTTGGAACGAAAAGGAGGGGTTTTATTTTGACAGGCATTGGGATGGAAAGTTTTCAAAGAGAAAAGCTGCATCCAATTTTTACCCTCTTCTTGCAGGAATTCCAGATTCAAAAAGAGCAACACGAATAGTAAAACATCTTCTTAACCCTAAAGAATTCTGGGGAGATTATGTTATCCCCACAATTTCGCGTGATGATCCAGCCTTCAAAGATCAGCAATACTGGAGAGGGACTATTTGGCCTCCTGCAAACTATTTAGTTTACCAGGGATTAAAAGCTTATGGGTTTGATGCTGTCGCATATGGATTTGCAGAAAAAAGTTCGTCTTTATTTCTTCGCACTTGGAAAAATTATCAGCTTTGCCCTGAAAACTTCGACTCTCGAACTGGAGAAGCTGGGGGCCAAAGATACCAAAGCTGGGGGCCTCTATTCGCTTTGATCGCAATTGAGGATTATTTAGATTTTACACCTTTAGAAGGATTTCGCTTTGGAATGCTAAAACCCGAAAAGAAAGGAAGACTCTCCCGGGCCTCTATCCAGGGAAGGCATTATGACCTGAAAATCTCACCCTCGGAAATAAAATTAACAGAGGAGGGGAAAGATATCATCAAAGCAGACGGAGGTGCTGTTTTCCGCCAATTCCTTTATTCAGAAAATGAAGTCTCGTTTGAAATAAAAACATTATCTAAAAGGGATGTTAAGATTTATTTCCTTACAAAAGGAAAATACCAGCTTCGTATCGATGATCAGATAAAAAAAGTCTTTGACGGAAAATCCTTAAAGGTCAAAATTCCTGAAGGAGAGCACACAATTTTAGTCTGGCTTCTTGAAAAAGAAAAGTAAAGATAGAGTTAAT
>JACUUK010000132.1 GCA_014859315.1 Candidatus Aminicenantota bacterium | reverse complement strand
ATAACATCTATTCGTTCAGGGAAATTCATTATAAAGGAGCCATAAATCTTGTTACTAATTTTGATGATCAATCCCAAAAGATGATTTACAGTGAGTTGTCCTCTCGTTTTCCTGAGCATGATTTTTTAGCCGAAGAAGACTTGCGTGCTGAAAAGGGGTCAGAATTTCGCTGGATCGTTGACCCTCTTGATGGGACCACAAATTATGCACATGGTTTTCCTGTTTTCTGTGTTTCTATCGCCTTAGAGCACGAAGGGACAGTTATTCTTGGTGTAGTCTATGACCCTATGAGGAAAGAGATGTTTACAGCATTGCAGAATGAAGGGGCTTTTTTAAATAAGAAAAGAATCAAGGTGTCCGATGTGGATGACCTGGATAAAAGCCTTCTTGCAACTGGCTTTCCGTATGACATCCGCAGTAGCAAGGTCAATAATATCGACAATTTCAATAAATTTTTAACCAGAGCGCAAGCAATACGGCGCTGTGGCTCAGCAGCACTTGACTTATGCTATTTAGCATGCGGACGGTTTGATGGATTCTGGGAACTCAAACTTTACCCATGGGATATTGCTGCAGGACTTTTAATAGTAAAAGAAGCAGGGGGCCAGGTGTCGGATTTCAAAGGAGGGTCATTAGACCTTTCAGGCAAAGAAATTCTGGCTACAAATGGCCTGATTCATAAACAGATGATTAAGGTTTTACAACAGAAATGAGTAATAATATGCGAATCACAGAAAAAAGCCATATATACAGTTTCCAGACAGGGATAAAAAGGTTTTTTTTATATATGATATTATATAGTCAAATATTCATGCTTTTTTCCCCTTTGTTTTTAAATAGTCAAGAAAACTCTGCATCTGCACTTAAAGCAGGTGTGGTTTACCGGCTGTCAGTATTATCCAACATTAATTGGACAGACACTGGCTTTGATGTCTGGGAAGGACAGGAAATCGTTTTTAAAGCCTCTGGCGGGATAACTCTTCAGAAAGGGAATCCAATGGCTTATTGTAATCCCGAAGGGTATCCGATGAAAACAGTTCAACAGCCACTGAAAGATAGAAATATTGGTGCATTAATCGGAAAAATTGTTAAGCTCATTTCAATAGAAATCGATGAAGAGACTGGCGAAGAAATCCGAAATGAACAAGAGGAATTGTTTTTTATCGGATTGGAGCAGACAGTTGAGATGCCCCTCAGTGGTCGCCTTTTTTTAGGTATCAATGAGGTTGTTGTCGGGGACAATGCAGGAGAGTTTAAGGTGGGATTGTATCTGGCAGAAGAAGGCCGTGAAGAACCTCTTTCAGATAAACTCTACTAAAAGTGCTTGTTATTTTTTTGTTGGCTTCAATTCAGCGATGAATTTATCCAAGAATTGGATGTTGTATTGCCCTTTGATGAAGTCTGAATTCGAAAGAATGCTTAAATGGAGAGGAATATTTGTTTTAACCCCAACAACAGTGGTCATTTCTATTGCTGTCAGCATTTTTTTAATTGCTTCTTCCCGGGTTGGTGCACGAGCAATAATTTTTGCGATGAGAGAGTCATAATCTGGAGGAATATTCCACCCAGTGTATGCAGCGGAGTCAGTCCGGATCCCTTCTCCTCCAGGAAGAATCAAGAATTCTATTTTTCCAGGTGAGGGGATGAAAGTCTTGTAGTCCTCAGCATTTATTCGGCATTCTATACTGTGACCTTTCCACTTCATATTATTTGAGAAAGAAAGCTGTTCTCCTGCAGCGACTTGGATCTGTTCCTTGATAAGGTCAATCCCATAGATTATTTCAGTAATCGGATGTTCAACCTGAACACGTGTATTAGCTTCCATGAAGTAAAAATTCTTTTTTTCATCTACCAGGAATTCAAATGTTCCCAAGCTCTGGTAATTGATCGCACGAGCAGCTGCTTGAACAGATTTCATTAATTTAGTTCTGCTTTTCTCATCCATAAAAGGTGAAGGAGTTTCCTCTATAACTTTTTGGTGCCTTCTCTGAATTGAACATTCTCTTTCGCAGAATGCCAGAACATTGCCATTTTTATCTCCAATGACTTGAACTTCGATATGATGTGCATTTTGAAAAAACTTTTCCATATAAAGGGAAGGATTGCCAAAGGCTGCTTTGGCTTCATGCTGGGCAATTGAAAACTGTTCTTCCAATTGTCTTGCAGAGGAAGCAATCCTCATTCCTTTGCCTCCTCCACCAGCAGTTGCTTTCAGAATAATGGGGTAACCGATTTTTTGGGCTATTTTTTTTGCTTCAGATAAATCTTCAACGAGTTTATTACTTCCAGGGATGACCGGAAGGTTGACCCGTTGCATTTCCTGTATAGCTCTGTTTTTGTCTCCCATTAGCTGTATGATTGAAGGAGGAGGTCCGATAAATGTGATACCTGATGATTCACAAATTTCCGAGAAACGAGGGTTTTCTGCTAAAAACCCATATCCAGGGTGAATGGCATCTGCTTTTGTGATTTCGGCTGCGCTCAGGATGTTTGGAATATTGAGATAGCTTTCAGATGCTTTGCCAGGCCCAATGCAGATTTTTTCATCTGCAAGAATAGTATGGAGGGCATCCTTGTCGGGCTCAGAATAGACAGCCACAGTTCGAAGGCCTAATTCTTTTGCAGAACGAATCACCCTTAGGGCAATCTCACCACGATTAGCTATAAGTATTTTTGAAAACATGGGATATCATTCAAGAGGTTTAATGGCAAAGAGTTTTTGTCCGTATTCGACAGGCTTTCCATTTTGAACAAGAATCTCTTCTAAAACGCCATCAATATCGGATTCGATTTCATTCATCAATTTCATGGCTTCTATGATACAGAGGGTCTGATTTTTTTTGACTGGTTCCCCAATCTCAATGAAAGGGGGAGAGGAAGGGTTTGGTGCACGATAGAATGTCCCTACCATGGGAGAGGTGATATAATGCAGGAGGTCTTTGGTTTTTGAAGGGACCAGTTCGGCAGAGGGAGGAAGAGCTTGGCTTTCTTGTGGAACACTTCTTGTGTTTGCTGTCCTTTGTTCCTGAGTAAAAGCAGGGCCTTGGGTGCGGGTGATTTTGATTTTAAATCCTTCGATTTCCAATTCAAAATTAGAAAGATTCCTCTCCTCGATAAGATCTATCAATTTGATTATTTCTTTATAATCTATCTTTGACTTCATGGTTTTCTCCACAAAAACAAAAAACCATTTTTTGTTTGCATGTTTTTCCTTTTACTACGGATTTATCCTTCACACATAAATAATTTTAGTAATACCTTAATTGGAATCTGTAAAAAAGTCAAGCAACTTAGTGGGTTGTACTTGGCAGGGATGGAGAGGAACCGGCGCCGCACTTCTCAATTAGGTCTGATGTTTCCCTCATCACGGAAATAGAGATGCTTTTGAAGAAGAGCAGGAATTTGACTTGAGTTTAGAGTTTAACGTAGCATATAAAGATAAGAAGATTCATATATATCCAGAGGTAAAAAATGCTCGACCAATTATCAAACAGGCTTCAGAAAGTCATGAGGTTTCTGCGAGGAGAAGGAACAATAACAGAAAAAAACATGGCAGAAGCCATGAAGATGTTACGACTGGCTTTCCTTGAGGCTGATGTCAATTATCGAGTTGTTAAGGAATTTGAAGCTAAAGTGAAAGAAAAGGCATTAGATGAAAAAGTGCTCGCTAGCCTGACGCCTGCCCAGCAAGTGATAAAGATTGTCCGGGATGAGCTGACAGAAATTTTGGGAAGCAATATGCAAAGCTTGTCTTTTTCAAGTACCCTGCCAACTGTATTTATGCTTGTGGGATTACAAGGGACAGGAAAAACGACAACATGTGGAAAGCTTGCAAGATGGACACAAAACCTCCAGAAAAATCCACTCCTTGTATCTGTGGACTTGAAAAGGCCTGCTGCTCAAGAACAAATGAGGATGATTGGCCAACAGCTTAACCTTCCTTTCTATGAGTTGTCCAAAACTCAAATAGAGGCTCCGCAAAAGGCCATCAAAGAAATAGTTGCGTTTGCCAAAGACAGAGGGTTTGATCCTCTTATCGTAGATACAGCGGGGCGGCTTCATATAGATGACGAACTCATGGAAGAACTCCGCATGGTCAAAAACATTCTTAATCCCACAGAGGTAATTTATGTAGGGGATGCCATGACTGGACAGGATGCTGTAAAAAGCGCCCAGTTGTTTGCAGAAAAAATAGGTATTACTTCTATCATTTTAACAAAGTTAGATGGGGATGCAAGGGGAGGTGCGGCTTTATCGATCGTCCATGTAACAGGGAAGCCCATAAAATTTATCGGCGTTGGGGAAAAATATGACAAGTTGGAGCCATTCTATCCGGACAGGATGGCCTCTCGGATCTTAGGTATGGGAGATATTCTAAGTTTAATTGAAAAAACTGAAAAAGAAGCGGATAAGAAGGAAGCCGAAGAGCTTGCCCGCAAGCTTCTGAAGCAAGAGTTTACTCTGGAGGATTTTCAAAAGCAGCTTGTTCAGCTAAAGAAAATGGGGTCTTTGTCTCAGTTTTTGAATTTATTCCCTACTGGCGGACCCTTTAAGAATATTTCGCAGTTGAAGATTGATGAAAAAAAGCTATTTCATTTTGAAGCGATCATTAATTCCATGACAGTAAAAGAGCGCATTAATCCCAGGATAATAAATGGAAGTCGCCGTTTAAGAATTGCTAAAGGAAGCGGACGGTCTGTTTCTGAAGTAAACCAATTATTGAAGCAGTTCTTTGAAATGAAAAAAATGATGAAAAAATCACAGTTCCAGAAA
>JACUUK010000131.1 GCA_014859315.1 Candidatus Aminicenantota bacterium | reverse complement strand
CTGCATACCCTGTGCCTCGCATCTGCAGCAACCTCGACTCGTGAATAATCCAGGTTAGATAATTTTATATTTTTAGAGGCGAATTATAACAAAAGAAATTTAAAGAGGCAATATCTATAAGGGTTATATTTAAAGTTGACTTCTATTTGTATTTATATGAAATGCCTAATTTTCAGTAACTCCCGTTTTTCCGGGGATATAGACTTGTGTTTCCTTGTAGGATAAAATTAAAATAAATGAAGGCTCAATTGAAAGAAGTATGGTTAAATAAGTAATAATCTACAGGAGAAATTTATTTGAAGCCCAAATGCTTTATCTTTGATATGGACGGGACGTTGTTTGACACTGAATATGACTGGGTAAGAATAAAGGAAGAATTAAATACTCAGGGGAAGCCGATCCTCTCTTATTTAAAAAGTTTAAAGGAGCCAGAAAAGTCTTTAAAATGGGGTATCTTGGAAAAACATGAAAAGAAAGCAACTCGCAATGCAGTTTTAAAAAAAGGTATTATGGAATATTTGAATTTTTTACGTGAAAGAGCCATTCTGCAGGCTCTTGTCACTAATAATTCCATGGAAAACGTCGAGTTTCTTTTATCCAAATTCAACCTGAAGTTTGACTTTGTTATTTCGAGGGAAAGAGGCCTTTGGAAACCTTCAGGAGCTCCTTTCTGGGAGGTCATGAAGAAGCTGAAAGTAAAAAGGCAAGAATGTTGTGTTATCGGAGACTCTCATTTTGATATTCTGGCAGCAAATGAGGCTGGAATAAAATGTATTTTTATTTTGAATGAAGAAAAGGAAAGATTCTCTTCATCCAATGCAGAAGTGTTTAACTCGGTAGAGGCCTTAAGAAGGAGGACGATTGATCTTTTGCAAGCTCGAGTATAAAAAATGGAACGGAAGAGACACACGATTAGTTTTAAATAATAAAGAGAAAATGCTTTTTTAGGAGGCCAGCATGAGAGTAAAACAGTTTTTTTTATGGGCCTTTTTATTTTCCGTTATAATCCCTTTTTCAGCATACCTTTTTGCGGATGGGTTCATAATCCCGCAGCCAAGGCCAGGTGAAATCATTCCTCCATTGACAGTGAAATTCCATCGTGTTGAAGTTGAAATAAAAAACCAGGTAGCAAGAACTTCTATTGACCAGGTCTTTATCAATAATCATCACAAAGAGATAGAAGGAATATTTATTTTCCCTCTGCCTGAAAAAGTAGCCATTTCAGAGTTTTCGATGTATATCGGAGAAAAAGAGGTGAAAGGGGAAATTCTTGACAGGGACGAAGCCAGGCGCCTTTATGAAGAAATCGTACGCAAACTGAAAGATCCAGCGCTTCTTGAATACATGGGCCGCAACCTGTTTCGTGCAAGAGTTTATCCCATACCGGCAAACGGAGAGAAAAGGATTAAACTTTCTTATACTGAAATCCTCAAGGCAGAAGGAGAAATCATCCGGTTCGTGTATCCGCTAAACACTGAGAGATTTTCACTCAAACCAATCGAAGAAGTAACTATTTCTGTTAGAATCAAGTCTCAAGTTCCGCTGGCAAACATTTATTCACCTTCTCATAAGGTTTCGGTTAGAAAGACTGGAGACAAAGAAGCAACAGTCAGCTATGAAGAAACGAACGTCAAGCCAGAGAAAGATTTTATTCTTTATTATTCTTTAGCTTCTGATGATGTTGGTCTTTCTTTTATGAATTGGAAAGGCCCAGAGGAAAATTATTATATGCTTTTTGCCTCGCCGCGCTATGTAAGCCCGAAAGAGAAAATCATCAAGAAAAATCTTTGTTTTGTTCTCGATAGTTCAGGAAGTATGAGCGGGAAAAAGATCAATCAGGCAAAAGAAGCTGTACGATTTATGATTAGGAATTTAAATAAAGATGATAGATTTTCAATCATTGACTTTGATGATGGCGTGAATGTCTTTACCCCCAAAATGCTCCCTGCTGATGCAGAAAACAAGAAAGAAGCAATCAAATTTGTGGATGATATCGAAGCCTCTGGAGGGACAAATATTCACGATGCCCTGCTTCGTGCATTAGAAATTGTCAAAATTGAAAGCCTGCCTAATTATATCCTCTTCCTCACAGATGGACTTCCAACAGTTGGTATAACAGATACAGCATCGATATTGAATGATATCCGCAAAGCCAATGTGAATAAATCAAGAATGTTTGTGTTTGGAGTTGGAAATGATGTAAACACAGAGCTTTTGGATAGGATTTCATTGGAAAACAGGGGCACCTCAGTTTATGTAGGAGAGAATGAAAATCTGGAAGTTGCTATTTCAAGTTATTATGAAAAAATCTCGACTCCTGTGCTTTCTGATTTGCACATTGATTTTGAGGGAATTAAAATCAGAGATTCTTATCCGAGAATTCTTCCTGATTTATTCAAAGGTTCACAAATGATTTTGATTGGAAAGTATACTGAAGAAGGCCCTATAAAAGTGACGCTTACTGGGAAGGTAGGTGAGAAGAAAAAAACATTTACTTTAGTGCAAAAAGAATTAGGCCGGGATGAATCCTTTAATTTTATACCTCGCCTCTGGGCCACAAGAAGAGTTGGATACCTTCTTGAAGAAATACGCTTGCATGGTGAAAAAAAGGAGCTTGTAGATGAAGTAAAAGCACTTGGATTGAAATATGGAATTATTACCCCTTATACATCTTTTCTTGTTACTGAAAAGGAGCGCAAATCTATGGACATTGTATCGCCAGAAGCAGCAGATGCTTTCCGTGCAAAGAAAATCACAGGGGAGGGAGCTGTAAAAATTGCAAGAGCCACACAGATGTTAAAAGGAGAGACCCAACCGATGCTCGTGATATCTCAAAATATTCAGTACAAGTATGATAAAACGTTTTATCTAAAAGATGGATTATGGGTAGATAGTGTTTATGATGAAGAGTTGCCTTTAAAAGAAATTCGGTTCAATTCAGACGAATATTTCGAACTCCTGTGTAAGAAGCCGGATTTAGCAAGATATTTATCTGTAGGAAAAAATATAATCGTCAGTCATAAAGGTATAAGCTATAAGATAATAGAATAGATATAAAAGTCTGTTTATTATTCTTTTTTGTAAACGATTTTTCCTCCCAAAATTGTGTAGAGGACTTCTGTAGTAAGAATTTCTTTTGGCTCGATTTCGAAAAGGTCTTTCGAAAAGACAGTCATATCTGCCAATTTACCTGGTTCTAAAGAACCCTTTATTCCTTCTTCAAAAGATGCATAAGCAGAACCCAGAGTGTAATATTTGATGGCTTCGGCAATTGTGAGCTTCTGTTCTGGGAACCAACCTTCCTCTGGGTAATCAAATTCGATGTTTTTTCGAGTGACACATGAGTAAATGCCTCTCATGGGATCCAGGGGCTCGACAGGCCAATCTGTTCCAAACGCAAGCATGGCTCCGTTTTCAAGGAGGGTTTTCCAAATGTATGCTCCTTTGGACCGTTGTTTCCCGATGCGTTGCTCGCAGAACCTCATATCTGTTGTGCAGTGTGTTGGCTGCATGGAAGCAATGACTCCGAGCTCTTTGAATCTTTTGACATCGCTTGGGATTATGATTTGTGCGTGTTCAATTCTATGGCGAAGGCCTTTTTTACCATGTTTTTCCTGGGCATGTTCAACTGCATTCAGGACCCAATGAACACCTCTGTCACCTATTGCATGGACTCCTATCTGATAACCATTTTCGTGGGCTTTTTCCACAAGATCATAGAATTCTGGTTCTTCATATTGCGGTAGACCGCTTTTCTCTGGTTCGTCAGAGAAGGGTTCAAAAAGAAGTGCAGTCCCAGAACCAAGTGTTCCATCTATAAATAATTTTAAGAAGCCGATTTTTACATATTCATCACCCTGACACTGTTTAATGCCTTTGGCAATGTATTCATCAATCCGGCTTACAGGAAGCCAACCATAGACTCTGAGTGTCAGTTGTCCCTGCTGGTTCATCTTCTTGTAGATTTCGATTTCCTCTAAACTGGAAGATGTATGAATTCCTGTTATCCCGAGTTTTGCTGCATGAGAAAGTGCCCTTTGGATATCATCCTGAAGATTTAATTGGATGCGAGGGCCTTTGACTTCAATCAATTGAGTGGCAGCTTCTTTGAGGATTCCTGTGGGTTCGCCAGTCTTGGGGTCCTTTACGATTTCTCCTCCAAAAGGAGATGGCGTGTCTTTTGTGATTTCAGATTGTTTTAGAGCAAGACTGTTGACCCAGACAGAATGACCGTCCACTCTTCTGATAACAACAGGATTTCCTGGAGAGACTTTATCAAGGTGTTCTTTTGTGGGCCATTTTGCGCCAGGAAAAAGAGTGTGGTCGTATTGGCTTCCAAATATTGGAGCCCCTTCAGGCAGCTCTTTTATCTTTGCTGCCACCATTTGTTGAATTTTCTCTATTGAACTGACGCCTCTGAATACCAGGGTCGTAAGCGAACGGCCGCCCGAAGCAAAATGACAGTGGGCATCGATAAAACCAGGAGTCACAAGTTTTCCTCTGACATCTAAAACTTCTGTTTCTTGGCCAATGAATTTTTTTATCTTATCATTTGATCCGACTGCGAGAATTTTTCCTTCTTTAACAGCAACAGCTTCAACAAAAGGATTATTGTCATTGGATGTGAATATCTTTCCATTAAGAACGACCATTTCTGCTTTTTGTTGTTTTGTGCAATAAATAAAGATAAGAGAAAAACCCAGAAACAATAAAACGATATATGCTTTTTTGTTCATAGTAACCCAATAATAGCATAATAAAAGTAAAAAAGGCCACGTCTTACATTATCACATTTTTATTTACCCCCTTCGAGCAAAGAAATCA
>JACUUK010000016.1 GCA_014859315.1 Candidatus Aminicenantota bacterium | reverse complement strand
CGCCATTCTAAGTAAGTAGTAAGGAGTAAGGAGTAAGGAGTGAGGAGTAAGGAGTAAGGAGTATTAAATAAAATTATTAACTCTTATTAACTACTTACTGCTTACTAATATTGGCAGTGAAGAGTGAAGAGGGATACGAACTAGACTTGCAAGAAGAGCTAGACGAGAAAGACCTGCAAAAATAAGTAAGGAATTAAGAATTTAGTACTCCTTACTCCTCACTCCTCACTACTTACTCTCCTCAACAGGCGTTCCCAATTTTTATCCACTTGTTCCTGCATTAAGGCGATTTGGTCTTCGGTCAAATGGCGGAAGCGGCCTTGAAGTTTCAAATATTCGTTAATCGGCTTTCTTTCCTTTGGCTTCATATTAATTGTATAACGTTCTCCATCCTCAATTTCATACAGAGGGAATATCCCAGTCTGAACAACAAGGCGTGACAGCTTGATCGTATCCTCTGGGCGGCTTTTCCAACCTGCAGGACAAGGGGTATAAATATGGAGGAACCGCGTGCCTTTTATGTCCTTTGCCTTTTTTGCCTTCTTGTAAAGGTCCTCAGGATAACCAATGCTGGCAGTGGCTAAATAAGGAATCCCATGAGCTGCCAGGATGGCATCAATGTCTTTTTTCGGCCTGTTCTTGAAATGTTTCACAGGAGTGGTTGTTGTCCATGCGCCGTAAGGTGTGGCCGAGCTTCTCTGGATTCCAGTGTTCATGTATGCTTCGTTGTCATAGCAGACATAGATTATATCGTCATTGCGTTCGGCTGCTCCGGAAAGTGCCTGGATGCCGATGTCAAAAGTACCTCCATCGCCTGCAAAAGCAACAACTGTGGTTTCATGGTCTCCCACCATTTCCAGTCCTGCCTTAACTCCAGTAGCCGACGATGCTGCTGTCTCGAAAGCACAGTGAAAGATAGGAACATCAAGGGAAGAGTGGGGGAACGGCCCATCGATTACAGCCCAGCAGCAGGCTGGAATGCAGACAACAGTGCGTTTGCCCGTGGCTTTCAGCACATATCTCATTGCAAGTGTTGCGCCGCATCCCTGGCATGCAAGGTGGCCCGAATTAATAAATTCTTCTTCAGGAAGAGAAAGTTTCATTGTTTTTTCTTTTTTCATTTTTTCACTCCTATCCAGACGATTTCTTCTTCTGGCCTGTCTTTCTTTAGAGCATAGTGCGCAATTCCTTTTAGGTCCTCAGGGGTGATGTCACGGCCGCCAAGTCCCGCTATAAAGCCGAAAATAGGAATATCTTTAGTGAAACCGTATATGGCGGATTTCACTTCTTCATAAAAGATTCCATGATGGCCATAGGAAATATTGCGGTCAACAACAGCGACCTTCCTGGCTTCACCGAGAATCTTCCTTATGATCTCGAATGGAAACGGCCTGAATACTTTTATGCGCAAATTTCCGGCCTTGATTCCTTCCTCGCGGAGCATATCAACAGCCACCCTGGCTGTATAACCCACAGTGCCTGAGGTTACCAGAGTCACGTCTGCATCTTCACAGCGGTATGCCTCCACAAGGCCGGGATAACGCCCGAACATCTCTTCAAATTCTTTTGCTGTTTCCTGAATCAATGCAGGGACTTTTTCCATGTCCTTCTGAAGCATATAGCGAAGCTCAAAATAGTGTTCAGGAGAAGTGAGGCCTCCGAATGCATGTGGGTCATCAGGTGTGAGTGTGAATTCTGGCTTGAAAGGAGGAAGGTATGCATCGACTTTTTCCTGGTCAGGGATATCAACGACTTCGTATGTATGCGAGAGAACGAATGCATCGAGGACGACCATGCTTGGAATCATGATTTTCTCAGAGACCTTGAATGCCTGGATGACTGTATCCAGAACTTCCTGGTTACTGGAGCAGTAAATCTGTATCCATCCGGTATCCCTCTGCGATAAGCTATCGTTCTGATCTGTCCAGATGCTCCATCCTGGTGCCATGGCGCGGTTGATGTTTCCCATTACTACGGGCATCCGCCCCCCAGAGGCCCAGTGAAGAAGTTCGTGCATCAAAGCAAGCCCTTGGGCCGAGGTTGCAGTAAAAGTTCTGGCGCCGGCTAAGGACGCACCGATGCAGGAAGCCATTGCAGAGTGTTCGGATTCGACCTTGATGAACTTCGCGTCAAGCACATTGTTTGCGCACATCTCTGAAAGGAGCTCCACAACCTGGGTCTGCGGGGTAATTGGGTAAGCAGATATTACCTGGGCGCGGGAGAGCATGGCTCCATAAGACAATGAGTGATTTCCCATTATGACTTTTTTCATTTCTTCTCCTCCACCATGACAATGCATTTTGTGGGACATTCTTCCGCACAGATGCCGCACCCTTTGCAGTAGTCATAATCGATTACTGGATATTCATTTTCGATATAAATTGATATGTCAGGACAGAATTTCCAGCAGATTCCGCACTGGATGCATTTCTCGAGGTCTATGACCGGCTTGATATTCCTCCATGACCCAGTTTTATTATAAAGCATGGAACCAAGGGACATGGGCATTAACGGCATCTCTTTTGCAGAGTGAAAAACAATTTTTTTTACCTCTTTCTTTTTTTTCATTTTTCCATAATCCTTTTTATTTTATTATTCCTTTTTTCCTTCATTATGCTTTCTCGTAAGCTTCTTTGGCTGCAGCAGCATTCTCTTCGGATTTAGCAGGGACGCCTTCCTTTACTGCTTCGAGCACAGATTCTATATTCCCAAGTTTCAGGACTTTCACAACAGCCCCTACAATGGCTGTATTAACAATTGGAGCCGCCATTGTGCCTAATTTGTGTTTTACAGCAATATGTGTGGCATTGATAGTTGCGACATTAAACTTTTGAGGGAATTTGAGTTGTTCTGGGTTCTTGTCGCTGTTTACGATTATCCAACCGCCTTCTTTTAACCCTTCTGTGACATCGATTGCTTCGATAAGCGTAGGATCAACTACAATTACATGGTCAGGAGCATAAATCCTGCTTTTGTCATAAATCGGCTTATCATCGATGCGAAGAAAAGCAAATACTGGAGCACCACGGCGTTCAACGCCGAACTCAGGATACGCCTGCACATACTTTCCTTCTTTCGCAATTGCATCGGCCAGGATTTTGGATGCTACAACAGTTCCCTGACCTCCTCTTCCGTGAAACCTAATTTCAATCATTTCCACCTCCTTTTAAGTGAAAAGTGAGGAGTGAGAAGTAAGTAGTAGTGAGGAGTAAGTAGTGAGTAGTTAGGAGTATTAAAATTCTCCCTCTTCACTCTTTACTCCTCACTCCTAACTTTTCACTATTCACTGTTTTTATCGTCATTGCGAGCGACTGAAAGGAGCGCGGCAATCTCGTTAAATTGAAGTAATTCATGTTTTCTTTCTTCACTCTTCTTTTCTTCACTCCTTACTCCTCACTCCTCACTATTATATTACGATCCTAATCACCCTATGGGAATGGCACTGGATGTTTACAGCAGCAGGCATGGATGCAATATGGCATGGAAATGTCTCCACATGCACAGCCAGCGCCGTGCACCGCCCTCCCAGGCCCTGCGGTCCTATGCCAAGATTATTAATCCTTTCAAGCAGCCGTCTTTCCATTTGAGCATAGAATTTATCTCGATTATGTGAACCTACAGGCCGTCTCAAGAGTGCTTTCTTTGAAAGCAGTGTAGAATACTCGAAATTGCCCCCTAAACCAACACCAACAATAACCGGAGGGCATGCATTCGGCCCCGCCTTATCCACGGTTTCAACCACAAAATCTTCGATGCTTTCAATTCCATCAGCAGGAGCAAACATCCTTACAGCGCTCATGTTTTCAGCGCCAGCCCCCTTGGCAATGAAAGTCACCTTAAAGGTATCGCCTGGAACAAGTTCCCAGTGGATGAAAGCTGGAGTGTTATCGCCTGTGTTATTCCGCTGTAAGGGATCTCCTACGACAGAGTTTCTAAGATATCCTTCAGCATATCCAGCGCGGACTCCTTCGTTTATTGCATGGCGTAAACTAAAAAGACCGCACTCTTTCTGGAGCTTTACATCCTCACCAAGTTCAACAAAAAAGACTGCAAGACCTGTGTCCTGACAGAGTGGAATTTTTTCTTCCCTTGCAATTTTTGCATTTTCGAGGATTTGGCGAAGGACTTCTTTTCCTGTGGGAGATTCTTCCTTAGCTTGCATTTTTTTTATCAAGGCGAGCACATCGTCCTGCAAATCGAAATTGGCTTTTTGTACAATGTCTTTGATTGTATCCCGGACTTTACCAAGACTTATGGTTTTCATATCGCCCCTTTAATATTTGCGGGCGTTGTTGTGTGAAAATTATTCTGGGACATTAAATTTAAGTTTAGATTTTGACAAAATCCATGTCAAGTAATAAAACTCCTCACTCCTTACTCCTTACTCCTAACTTGTATCACTCCTCACTCCTCATTCCTAACTTATACATCTTCTTCAACATAAATGCGTCAGTGGCTTGGTCTGGGCTTTCGCAGATGATGCGGCCAGAGACGTCAAAATCCCTGAGCGCCTGTATCCAGTCGTCATAGCGGAAGTCAGAATCCTTAAGGTTCAGATGCCGTATTTCCCCGTTCTTATTGTATTCGACTCCCGAAATATGAATATGCATAGTCTTAAGCGCCTGGGCACCAAGTTTTTTTTCGATTTTTCTCAGGATGCTGTAAAACTCACGATAGCTATTCGCCCTGCCTTCCCTTGAATGAATATGTGCAAAGTCAATGCACGGCTGAATTCCTTCAACTTCGCGACATAATAAAAGTATCTCCTCAAGGGTCCCGAATTGGGATTTTTTCCCCATGGTCTCAGGCCGAAGCATAACTGCACTTCGCTCTTTTCTCAGGATAGAGACAACCTCTGCCAGACCTTTCTTTATGCTTTTAAAGGCAACATCCGGAGAATTTCCCCCATAATATCCGGGGTGAAAAACCACGCATTCTGCACCGCACTTCTCAGCAAGTATTGCTGACCTCAGAATCATATCCTGGGATGCGAGCCTTTTTCCTTCCTCTGGAGAACTAAGATTCACATAGTATGGTGCATGTACGCTGAGCGGGATTTTTAGCTCCTGGGCTTTTTCCTTAATTCTGCTTGCCGTGTCGCTTCCCATCCTGTATCCTTTCACGAATTCAATCTCGAAGCAGTCCAACCCAAATTTTGCTACATGTTGAATACCATCCAGAGTGGATGTTTGCTCGATTCCAGAGGGCACTCCGGCCGGACCGAAAAGCAGCCGGTCAGCATATAAAGCCATCGGCCTTTCCCTTTCGATTGAGAAATTCGCTCACAATACGCATGGCGCAGTAATCGCCACACATGGAGCAGGCCGCTGTTTTTGTACCCCTCCTTTTTCGGATTTCTTTGAATTTATAAGGATCAAGAACAAGCTTTAACTGCTTGTCCCAGTCAAGGTCTTTCCTGGCTTTAGAGAGTTCCAGGTCCCTCTCATAGGCGCCTTTGACGCCCTTTACGATGTCAGCCGCATGAGCCGCAATCTGCGAAGCAATGAGCCCTTCTCTTACATTCTCAGGGGAGGGAAGGCCCAGATGTTCCGAAGGTGTCACATAGCATAGAAAATCTGCCCCGGCTGCAGCTGCAATAGCTCCACCAATTGCAGAGACAATGTGGTCATAGCCAGGTGCAATATCAGTGACAAGAGGGCCAAGCACATAGAATGGCGCCTCCTGGCACAGGCGCTTTTGAATCTTTATGTTCATCTCAATCTGGTCGAGCGGCACATGTCCTGGCCCTTCCACCATAACCTGGACATGCTGTTCCCAGGCACGCTTGACGAGCTCTCCAAGTGTGAGAAGCTCTTCTATCTGGGGACGGTCAGTTGCGTCTGCAATTGCGCCTGGCCTCAGCCCATCGCCAAGACTAAGAGTTATGTCATAACGGCGTGCGATATCGAGGAGGCGGTCAAAATGAGCATAAAAAGGATTCTCCTTCTGGTTGTGAAGAGTCCATGCCAGATGAAAAGCCCCGCCGCGCGATACAACATCAGCCACCCGTCCCTGGCTTTTCAGCCGTTCTATTCCCTTGGATGTTAAACCTGCATGGATTGTCATGAAATCCACACCTTCCTTTGCCTGTGACTCAATAACAGAGAAAAAGTCATCCTCTGTCATATCTACAATAGAGCCATGCTGTTCGATAGCTCTGATGGCTGCCTCATATATAGGTACAGTTCCAAGGGGAATGCATGCTTTATCAAGAATCATCCGCCGTATCTTTTGAATATCCCCGCCTGTGCTTAAGTCCATAATTGTATCTGCATGGTACTTAAGGGAAATCACGACCTTTTTAAGTTCGTTTTCTATCTCAGGGAAATCCATTGAAGTGCCTATATTGACATTGACTTTTGTCCGAAGCTTTGCCCCAATGCCAACATAATGAATCTTGCCATGGTTTCGATTGAAGGGAATAACGACTTTTCCCTGGGCAACAAGCTCTATGAGTTCTTCAACAGGAAGCCCTTCTTCCCGGGCAACAAACTTCATCGCTTCTGTCACATGCCCTTTGCGCGCTGATTGCATCTGTGTCATATGGCCTTTACGTGCCTGTTTCATCTGTATCACTCCTAACTTGTATCACTCCTCCCTCCTTCCTGTCAAGAAAGCCGTCATACAAACGGGTCTAGCTCATCTAGCGCATCTAGCCCATCTCGCCCGTCTATCTCTTCTCTTTCTAACTCCTTACTCCTCACTCCTAACTTGTATCACTTCCCCCTTCATTCAACAGTGACGCTTTTTGCCAGGTTCCTCGGTTGGTCCACATCGCATCCCCTTAGAACCGCAATATGATATGCAAGCATTTGAAGAGGAATAACAGTAAGCAGGGGAGATACTATTCTCGAATGCTCGGGAATATAGATAACATGGTCAGCAATCTCCTTTATCTCCTCGTCTCCCTCGCTTGCTATTGCGATGATTCTTCCACTCCTTGCCTTTACCTCAAGCATGTTGCTCGTTATTTTATCGTAGACCTCATCCTTTACCGCAATGAATACAACAGGCATATTCTCGTCAATGAGTGCAATAGGCCCGTGCTTCATCTCTGCTGCAGGATACCCTTCTGCATGTACGTAAGATATCTCCTTAAGCTTAAGCGCACCTTCAAGCGCAACAGGAAAATGAAGCCCCCTGCCAAGGAATAAGCAATTTGACTTATCCTTGTAAAGCTCTGCAATCTCTCTTATGGAATCATTCATTCCAAATATGCGCTCAACCGACTCCGGCACTTTTTCGAGCGCCTGAATGACAGCCCTTCCTTCTTCAAGTGTCATATCATGCCTTCGCGAAAGCAGGATTGTAAGAAGAACCAACACTGTTATCTGTGAAGTAAATGCCTTTGTAGAGGCAACCCCGATTTCAGGGCCTGCATGGATATAAATACCTCCATCAGTCTCCCTTGCAATAGTGCTTCCAACTACATTGGTTATTCCAAGCACCCTGGCGCCCTTCTGCTTTGCTTCCCTTAGTGCGGCGAGAGTGTCAGCAGTTTCACCTGACTGGCTTATGACGAACACAAGCTCGTGCTTATTTAAAATTGGCTTCCTGTAACGGAACTCTGATGCATACTCGGCCTCAACCGGTATCCTTGCATATTCTTCGATGAGATATTCGCCTATGAGCCCTGCATGCCAGGAAGTCCCGCATGCAATAAAGATTATTTTCTCTATGCTGTTCAACTCTTCATCAGTCATTTGAAGCCCGTCAAGCCGTACATTTCCCGTCAATGGGAGCACCCTCCCTCTGAATGCATTTCGTATTGTTTCTGGCTGCTCGAAAATCTCCTTTAGCATGAAATGGTCAAAGCCCTGTTTTTCGATTGCTTCAATGTCCCAGTCAATATCTTCTATATGCTTTGAGACTATTCTTTTGTTTATGTCAAATGTCTGAAACCCATCCCTTTTAATCTCGACCAATTCTCCATCCTCAAGATATATCACCTTGCGTGTATGCTCTACGATGGCGCTTGCATCTGAGGCAACAATCATCTCGTCTTCACCAACCCCAAGTATAAGAGGGCTTCCTTTCTTGGCTGCAACAATCCGTTCCGGCTCCCTGCTGGATACAACAGCAATTCCATAGGTGCCTTCGACTTTAGTTAGTGCCATACGGACTGCTTCAATAAGAGGATTATCCTTATAAAAATATTCAATCAGATGAACAATTACTTCTGTATCAGTATCGCTCTTTAATATATGGCCGTGCTCCTGCAGTTTTTTGCGAAGCACTAAATAATTTTCAATAATGCCATTATGGACAAGCGCAATTTCTGAATTGCAGTCTGTGTGTGGATGGGCATTTATCTCATTAGGCACACCATGTGTTGCCCAGCGTGTATGCCCGATGCCGGTATGATACTGAGTAAGATTTTCATAATCCAGTTTTGAATCCAAATCAGAAATCTTACCCTTGCACTTCCGAAGAAACATCTCTCCATCGACAAGCGCAATTCCCGAGGAATCATAGCCCCTGTATTCCATACGCTTCAATCCGCACACAATCGTCTTGGCAGCAGGTTTCTTTCCAATATAACCGACTATACCGCACATCTATTGCCTCCAGATTAAATTATAAATTTTTATCGCCTCAGTAACTGCCTGTCAAAAAAGTGGGTACTTTTCTTTCCCATTTCTGGATACTTTATTCTACCATCAGCAAGTCCACTAAAATTTCCTTTAACTTTCAATCGCTGACACTCAAAAGAACTTATATCAAAAACAATCATTATGGTCAATCAGGGTAAGTTTTTTGTCAAAGCAACGTGAAAATGTCCGGTTTTCTGCCACGTAAAAATTCCCGGTTTGTCATATGAAAGTTTATTATTTATTTCAGGTGAAAATATCAACTAAATATCATAAAATGACTTTAAATCAACCTAATTTCCCAAAAAGAAAATTAAAATTGTAATTTGAAAAAATAGACAGATTGGTTTTGAAATAACATTAAATAATTAATGGTTGAATTGGATTTTGGATAAATTTATGATAAAAAAAACAGTGACTTTAATTTTGTGTTCTTTTAAGATAATTCTTATAAGACCTAAAGAGAGTATGTTTTTTTATGCAATTGAAAATTGATTATTATTAATCTGTCTTAAAGAGATATACACAATAATTGATAAGGTATTACATGATTCGTGTTATTGGAGGAATATATAAAGGAAAGCGTTTGGCAAAAGTGCCGAGCCCGCTTGTTCGGCCGATGCCGGACAAACTAAAGGAAGCCCTTTTCAATTCGATTCATGAAGATATAAGAGGTGCGTGGTGTCTTGACGGGTTTTCTGGGACAGGGTCTGTTGGAATCGAGGCATTGAGCCGTGGTGCAGAGCGAGTTGTGTTTGTCGATGAATATTACCCTGCCATAAAAGTGATAAAAAAGAACATAGGAAAATGCGAGGCTGAAGAGAAATCCATTGTGATTAGAATGGAATTCAACCGTGCTGTTATCCGCCTTTCAAAAGAAAAGATTGAATTCGATATTATTTTTCTCGACCCTCCATATAAACTTTTGGATGAACGAAATCCTTTGAAAGTGATAAAAAAGAGAGGGATTCTGAAAGAGGGGGGGATGATAATTCTGAGACATTATTTCAAGACAAGATTTGAACCCAAATTTTTTGAGCTCAAGCGGCAGATGTCCATGGGAGATGATAGGATTTCTTTTTATGGATAGGAAGTTTAGTATTATATGCATATGAAAAAATATTGCTTGAGATATTTTTTGATTATTGGTGGTCTAGGCATGCTCTGCTTATCGCTGTTTTCCCTCCCTATACAGGATTATTCAAGGGATGAAGCTTTAAAGGTTATTCGCCTTCTCGAAAAAATTCAGGAAGAGCAGGTCCAAAGTAAGAAAAAGAGCTTGAAAAATGTCGTTGTAACAGAAAGAGAGCTGAACTCATATATCGCATACAGAATTGATGTGGAAAGGGAAGAAGTAATGAAAGAGCTTCGTTTTAAGTTGTTTAAAAAGAATAAAATTGAAGGAAAGATTGTTTTTGACTTGCGTGGAAGGAATACTTCTGAGTTCCTGCGTCCCATGATAACACTTTATTTTGGCGGAAAGATTATTGCAAAAGACGGGAAAGCTAAATTGGAGGTAAAAGACCTTTATCTTGAAAATGAGCCAATTAAACCAGAAGTGCTGGATGGGCTTTTATATATAATTGCAAAAATAGAGAAAACAGAGCCAATTAGCTTGAGCAGTTGGCATGTCCTTCCATTCGGCATCAAAAACATAAAAATAGAAAAAGGAAAAGCGCTTTTTTATTATTAGTGAAGAGTTGTGTAGCCAAATTTAGGCCTTAGAATGAGTTTTTTGGAGGCAAAAACATCCGTTTAAGAATAACGGTGGGACTCTTGGAAAAAATGATAGGTACTAAGCATCATAGAGTTTTGCAGTCAGCTTAAAAGCAGTTTTTTAGGGCCTAAAAAAGAGGGTTTAAGGCCAAAAAATACACCAATCCATCTTAATTAAAAAAGTAGGTATCTTCATTATAAAAAATTAGGGTGCGACCCCATAATTATTACCGGGCTGATAATAATTGGCGATGGATCGATTGATTCCATCACCGGGGAACAGGAGCCGCACCCCGCGTGCCATTCCTATGATGGCTGAATATATAGACGAAAGGTGAGAGTAGATTTTCTCACTTTTAGAAAATATTTTTTGATTTTTTTTAAATTTTCTTCCCTTAACCTGAGGAGTGAGGAGTGAAAAGTGAGGAGTGAGGTGTGAGGAGTAAGGAGTGAGGTGTGAGGAGTATTAAATTAAAGTCTTCACTGTTTACTCCTAACTCCTTACTCCTCACTCTTTACTAATATTGATAGTGAGGAGAAGGAAAATATTGAATTGCATCGGGAATTAAAATAGAATGGCAGTGTATATGCAGAAAATATATTTGTAGATTAAATAAAATGATTAAGTTTATAAACGACAAGAAAAAAGTCCGAAAGAGGCAATCATATTTTTTGGAAACGAAGGACATATTGTCTGACTTAATAGGCCATAAGGGAACTTTGCTTTTTCTTGGAAAATATTCATTAAACGAAGTTCTGGCAGTTTTAAGAAAAAGAAGTTTTGTAAAAGATGCGCAGAAGAGGAACCTATGGCCTCTGGACTATAAGATGGATTCTTCAGAATTTCCTGTTCAGAAGTTTAAGATTTTCTATAAAGAATGCAAACTAGAGAATTTGATAGTGGATTTAAAGATAAAAGAAGGAAGATTTATCCCGAAAAAAAAGGTGCCAGAATATTTGCCCTTTTCGGAATATAAGTTTTTAATACTTGAATGGCTGACCCTTCAGAATCCTTTGCTTTCATTTTCAAAGGACACCTTACCTTTGCCTGGGCAAAAACATCCAGGGCTTAATTTAAGCCGGAAAGTGATAGATGTTTTTATTTATCTTGCGCGTCTGAACAAAGCTGATGGGATTTTGGCCTTTCCGGCGTATTTCCACAATGCAATTCTATTTTCCCGTTACTTTCATTTCCTTGATCCAGGAAAAGAGGCAGAGGTCATGGCGATTAGAAAAGCAGCAGTATCCATACCTTTTAAGCAGTTGGCATGGATTGTTTACTTGAACTGCCTGAGAAGGGAAGACGGAATGCTCTACGAGTGGATAGCCGAGGAGCAGGTACATCCATTAAATTCAAAACTTAAGAAATACTTCAACTCAAATGAGTATAAAGACGAAGTCAAGAGACTACAGCAAAACCTGCATTTTAGCATTGATTGGGACACTTATAATAATAAGATGTCTCAATTGACATGGTAGAAGAAAGAAGTCAACCAGGGACTTTAAAATCTGCAAATAATCTCAGAGCCAGCAATCATTGAGATTAACCACACATTGAGATTATTCGTAGTTTTTGCTATAATACAAATGCTATTAAGGAGTGAGTGAAATGAAAAAAGAAATACATCCAGAATACGTCGAATGTACAGTTACTTGTGCTTGTGGAAATACTTTCATAACCCGTTCGACAAAAAAAGAAGTCCGGGTGGAGATTTGTTCTCAATGCCATCCGTTCTTTACAGGCAAACAGAAGTTTGTGGACAGTGCGGGCCGCGTGGAAAAATTCAGGAAAAAATATGGTAATGCCGAGAAATAAAGCTAATGCTTCAAGAGCTGGAAAATTTAAAGGAAAAATACCGTCAACTCACCCTTTCTCTATCTGACCCCGCCTTAATATCAGACCAACAAAAGCTAAAAGAATTATCCAAGCAAAGGGCTGAACTTGAGCCAATAGTCCAGAAATACAATATTTACCAGAAGATTCAAAAAGATATTCAAGGTTCCAGGAGTCTTATTGATGATCCAGAGATTGAGCCAGAACTTAAAGAGCTGGCAAGCGAGGAACTTAAAGAGCTTGAAGAACAGGAAGAAAAGGTTAAAGAAGAGCTTATGGTCTTACTGCTTCCGAAAGACCCAAACGACAGCAAAGATGTATTCTTAGAAATTCGAGCTGGGGCAGGAGGGGATGAGGCCTCTATATTTGCACAGGATTTATTCCGCATGTATACGCGTTATGCAGAAAAGAAGGGCTGGAAATATGAGGTAATGAGCACGAGCCATTCGCCTATAGGGGGCTTTAAAGAGATAGTAATCAATATCCGCGGGGATAAGGTATATTCCCAGTTAAAATATGAGAGCGGTGTTCACCGTGTGCAGAGGGTCCCGCAAACAGAGGCAAGCGGCCGAATCCACACCTCCACAGTCACTGTGGCTGTCCTTCCAGAAGCAGATGATGTGGACATTCATTTAGATTCGAAAGAATTGAAAATCGAAGCATTTGGAGCCTCTGGGCCTGGGGGGCAGAGCGTCAACCGAAACTACACTGCTATCCGTGTGACCCATATGCCTACAGGGATGACGGTTTCATGCCAGGATGAAAAATCCCAGCACCGCAATAAAGAAAAAGCTCTCAGGATATTACGTTCACGGTTATTGGATATAGCCCAGAGAGAACAGGATGAACAAATCGCAAAAGACAGAAAGTCGCAGATAGGAACAGGGGAGAGGAGCGAGAAGATAAGAACATATAATTTTCCCCAATCAAGAGTGACCGACCATAGATTGAATCTGACACTCCATAGGTTAGAGAATATCCTTGACGGGGAGCTGGATGATATCATCGATGCTATGACTGTCCATTATCAAGCTCAGATGATGGGGAAAACTCAAGAAAAATTCCAATAAGGTGCCATCCATTGAATACAATCGAGGAATTATTCCAGACGGGAAAGTATTTACTAAGGGAATATCCATGTCCTGCACTTGAATCCAAACTTCTCCTGCTTGCTTCCACTTCAATGACAGAGGACGAATTTCTTACCATGCCTAAAAAAAAGCCGTCCCGCATAAGCCAAAGGCGGTTTTATCGATTGATTTTCAAGAGATTACATGGATTTCCACTTGTTTATTTGACAGGAGAGAAAGAATTTTGGTCCATAAATTTTAAAGTTGCCCATGGCGTTTTAATCCCAAGACCGGAGACAGAACTGGTCGTGGAAAAGGCCCTGGAGCTTATGCCACAAAAGAATCCTTTGATTGCAGACATTGGAACTGGCTGCGGAAATATTGCACTCTCGATTGCAAAGGAGCTTCCTCAGGCAAAAATAGTAGCGACAGATATCTCATCCACAGCAATTCAAATAAGTCGAATGAATGCTTCTCTCCAAAGCGTCTCTAATGTCACATTCATTCAAGGGAATATGTATGAGCCGCTTAAGAGATCCGGCCTCAAGAAGAAATTTCATATGATTCTTTCGAATCCTCCTTATGTGTCCTTGGGAGAATGGAAAAAACTTCCGCAAGAGATAAGAGACCACGAGCCAAAAGAAGCGCTTGTGGCTGGTAGAACTGGATTAAAGTTTATTAAACAACTGATACAGGATGCCCCGGAGTTCTTAAAACCGAGAGGATACCTAATATTTGAAATCGGGTACAACCAGAAAGAACGTGTGCGTGCGATGTTTGGCAATGGGTGGAAGGAAGTTCATTGTTTCAAGGATATAAACGGCATTCCCCGGGTGTATGCAGCACGAAGATAGCACGGATTTAAAGAAAATTAAAAGATGTAGATTGAGGTTTTACGTTTTATTATACATATGCTATATATTAACGATGACAATGGTTCGGGTTCGTTTTGCGCCAAGTCCTACAGGCCATCTCCATATTGGAGCAGCTCGGACAGCTTTGTTTAACTGGCTTTATGCACAGAATCATAAAGGCAGATTTATCCTTCGTATCGAAGATACAGATTTTGCTCGTTCTTCCGAAAAGATGAGCAAAGGAATTATAGAGGGGCTTGAATGGTTAGGCCTCACTTGGGATGAGGGCCCTGTTTTCCAATCCAGGAGAATCGCTCTTTATCAGAAAAAAGCCGAAGAGCTCATCAAGAAAAGAAAAGCATATTACTGTTACTGCCTTCCTGAAGAAATCCAGGAACGTAAAGAAAGTGTACAGAAAAGAGGGAAATACTGGAAATACGACAGGCGATGTTTACATTTATCAGAGGAAACAAAAGCCCAATTTGAAAAGAAAGGTAAAGCTAAGGCTGTCCGCTTCCTTGTGCCAGAAAAAGAAATACAATACATAGACCTTGTGCATGGCCAGATTTCGATAAACACAACTCATATCGAAGACTTTGTCCTATTAAGAGGAGATGGCATGCCAACCTACCACCTTTCTGTTGTTGTGGATGATTTGGACCTTGGCATAACGCATGTAATCCGTGGGGATGACCATATTTCCAACACCCCAAAACAAATCTTGCTTTACGAAGCTTTTGAATCCAAGCTTCCTTCATTCGCCCATCTTCCGCTGATTTTGGGGCCAGATAAAAAAAAGTTGAGCAAGAGACATGGAGTCACTTCTGTGCTTCAGTTTAAAGATGATGGCTATTTGCCGCTTGCGATTGTTAATTTCCTGGCTCAGATGAGCTGGTCTCCTGGAAAAGAAGAACGCATCTATTCCATGGAGGAAATGGTGCAAAAATTTTCTCTGGAAAATGTGAGTAAAGGAAGCCCTGTATTCAATTTATCTAAACTGGACTGGCTCAATGGCCAGTTGATTTCTCAAATGCCTGCCAGCGACCTGTTCCCTTTGGTTCAGGAAGAACTCGAGCGTGAGAATCTATGGTGTAAGGATTTTTCGGGTAAAAACAAAGAGTGGCTCATGAAACTTATAGACCTTCTCAAAGAGAGGTGCCGCACGCTTAAAGATTTTTCAGTAAGCGCAAGGCCTTTTCTTTCAGATGATTTTCCTGTAGATTCTGCTGGAGTTGAAAAATACTTGAAGGACGAAAGATTGCCTGCGCTTCTTTCTATATTAAGAGAAGATTTCGCAGGCATAGATGATTTTCGAGCAGAAAACATTGAGAGAGTTTTAAGGGCAACAGCCGAAAAAGAAGACGTAAAAGCCGCTCTTTTGATACATGCATTGAGGATGCTTACATTAGGGATGCGCGTGAGCCCGGGAATCTTTGATGTCATTGAGCTTTTGGGAAAGGAAAAAACCATCCAGAGGATGAGTCGGTTGGAACAAATAAAAGATTTTAATAAATCTTCCCGTGAGAAACTTTAGTAAGAATAGAATAAATAAGGAGGAAACTATGAGCCAAAAAACCATCAATAGACAGATGCCAATCCGTGCCCCCCGAGGGAAGAAACTCCAGACCAAGGGCTGGTCCCAGGAGGGAGCACTGAGAATGTTGATGAACAATTTGGACCCAGAAGTAGCTGAGAAGCCGGAGGAGCTCATAGTTTATGGAGGGACAGGGAAAGCAGCCCGCAACTGGGATTGTTTTTGGGCGATTGTTGAGAATTTAAAGACGATTGAAAATGACGAAACACTTGTTGTCCAATCCGGAAAACCCGTTGCAAGGTTCAAAACTCATCCAGATGCTCCACGCGTTCTGATTGCCAATGCTCTTATTGTTCCGAAATGGGCCACATGGGATGAGTTCCGGCGGCTTGAAGCATTAGGGCTGACAATGTATGGACAGATGACAGCAGGGAGCTGGATATATATTGGGACACAGGGGATTTTACAGGGGACTTATGAAACATTGGCTGCTGTTGCAAGGAGACATTTCAAAGGGACTCTCAAGGGAAAGTTAGTGCTTACTGCAGGCCTTGGAGGCATGGGAGGAGCTCAGCCACTGGCAGTGACAATGAATGAAGGTGTGGCAATTGTTGTGGAAGTGGATAAAGAGCGAATACAGAGGAGATTGGATACAAACTATGTGGACACAATGGTGACAAACCTGGATGAAGCATTGAAGTTGGCTTTTGAAGCAAAAGAAAAAGGACAGCCCCTCTCAATTGCCCTGTTGGGGAATGCTGCTGACGTTCTGCCCGAATTTGTCCGCCGCGGCATTACTCCTGATGCCCTGACTGACCAGACTTCTGCCCATGATGAGCTTAATGGCTATGTACCTCATGGATTGCCTTATGAGGATGCTTTAAAATTGAGGCAAGAAAATCCTGAGGAATACAAGAAGCGTGCATATGAGTCAATGGCTGTTCATGTAGAGGCAATGCTTGAGCTCAAGAAAAGGGGAGCTGTCACATTTGATTATGGAAACAATATAAGGGGACAGGCACAGAAAGCCGGCGTGGAAAATGCCTTTGATATTCCTGGATTTGTACCAGAATACATCAGGCCGCTGTTCTGCTATGGGAAAGGGCCTTTCAGATGGGCAGCACTCTCCGGAGACCCCAAGGATATATATACAACTGACGAGGCGGTGCTTAAAGAATTCCCGGAAGATATAGCACTCGAACGCTGGATACGTAAAGCTCAAAAACAGGTGAAGTTTCAGGGGCTTCCTTCAAGGATTTGCTGGCTTGGATATGGGGAGAGAGCACGTTTTGGAGATATCATCAATCATCTTGTTAAGAAAGGGAAGATAAGCGCACCTATAGTTATCGGAAGAGACCACCTGGATACAGGTTCTGTGGCTTCTCCTAACAGAGAAACAGAAGGAATGAAAGACGGCTCTGATGCGATTGCAGACTGGCCGATACTGAATGCTTTACTGAATGCCATTAGCGGGGCCTCCTGGGTATCTGTTCACCACGGGGGTGGAGTAGGAATTGGCCTGTCAATTCATGCAGGGATGGTTATTGTTGCAGATGGACAGAAATCTACAGCCAAGCGTTTGGAGAGAGTTCTTACGGTAGATCCTGGATTGGGAGTGGCGCGGCATGCTGATGCAGGCTATGAAGAGGCCATTCAATTTGCAAAGAGCAAAGAGATAAAAATCCCGATGCTGAAGTAAATTAAAGTAAATGGACAAGAATGGCTTTTTTAAGAACAACGTTCTGTGGCTGAGCATATTCATATATTGCCTTTTTCATGGGTTTTAGGGTATAAAACTCATGTTGAATTTGAAAGAAAGTACGCCTGTAGCTCAGGGGATAGAGCGACGGACTCCGGATCCGTAGGTCGCAGGTTCGAATCCTGTCAGGCGTGCCATGTATTTAAAACCCATGAAAAAAAAGATCATCCTTACTTTATTTTTTATTCTGAACCTCCATTTTTTTACTTTTGGCCAAAACCCTGCAAAAAAAACTACAGCTGTGAAAATCAATTCAGAAATTCATTTAGATGGAGCCCTGGATGAACCTGCTTGGGAAGAAGCTCCTGAAGCAGAGAATTTTATCCAGTTTGAACCAGCGAGAGGCAAGCCTTCCTCTATGGAAACACGAGTGAAAATTCTCTATGATGAGAAATTTATTTATTTTGGTTTTATCTGTTATGACCCCGAAAAAGAAAAAATCGCTGCAAGGCAGTCTAAAAGAGATGCTAACCTCCGGGAAGATGATTCTGTGGGAGTTTTGCTTGATACGTTTCATGACCGGAGAAGATGTTATTTTTTTATGACAAACCTTCTGAGGACACAATTTGACGGACGAATCGCAGATAACGGCCGTACTACAGATTACACCTGGGATGGGATATGGAAGACAGCCAGCAGAAAGACAGATTTCGGTTGGACTGCAGAAATTGCAATAGATTTGAGTTCATTAAAATATGAGCCAGGAAAGAATAAGACTTGGGGATTGAACTTGGTTCGCGTTATCCCTCGAAGGTTGGAAAGCAGTTTCTGGACAGGCCCTTTAGAGTCAGCATACAAGGTGTCCCAATTTGGGGAATTGAAGGATTTAGACCTTGAAAAATCAGAAAAAAAGGACCAGATAATCCCCCATATTATTTCCAGGGTCGAAGAAGGAAGGCATTCAATCGCAGAAGCTGGAGTAGATGCACGATATGCATTCAGTCAGATGGTGTCAGGGAATTTGACCATAAATCCTGATTTTGCAACAGTGGAGGCAGACCAGGAAACAATCAATTTGACTCGTTTTGAGCTTCACCTTCCAGAGAAAAGGAACTTCTTTTTAGAGGGTTCTGAAATATATAGCCAAAGAATCAGTTTGTTTTACTCCCGTCGGATTTCTGATATCTATGGAGGTGTTAAGCTTTATGGGAAATCTGGAGGATATGAATTTAGCGGCTTGAGTGCACAAACAAGAAAAGATGAAGTTGTTGAGGAGAATTCGGCCAATTTCACGGTTTTTCGCTTGAAAAAGGATGTAATGGCCTCATCTACAATAGGATTCCTTTCAGCAAACAAGCTCGTAAATGGAAAAAATGTTGGAACAGCGGGCATAGATACTGCGCTTTATTTTTCAAATACTTTCAGATTTACAGATCAACTGGCGGTAAGCTACGGCGATTACAACACTGATAACATTGCTTTTTTTCTGCGGCCCAGCTATGACTCGGCTACTTTCCATATCCATCTGCGTTATACGCAATTAGGAGAGAAATTTGGCGATAACGCCAATGCTGTAGGGTATATCAGGGATGATAACCGAAGGGAACTGGATTCAGCCGTAAGTAAGACTTTTTGGATAAAAAGATGGGGTTTCGAAAGAGTTGGATATCGCTCGAATTACAATATTTATTGGGGGATAGATAAAACCTTGCGAAGCTGGGAAGTGGATCAAGAACTGGAAATTGATTTAAAAAATAAACTGGCGTTGGAGCTCGAGCATTCTCAAGAATATAAGTTATATGAAAAGGAATTCAGGAATCACAGTACGTCTTTCAAACTCGGATATAATACAAGGGAATGGCAGTCTGCCGAGGTGGAATATGATTTTGGAAGGAATTTCGACCTGGATTTTCATCTAATCAATGGACGGGTCAATTATAAGTTCACAAAGGATTTATCTCTATCTTATGCTTTAACGCGCCTGCATTTTTCTCCTGACCCAGAAGATGAGAGCACATGGATTCATGTTCTTAGGATTACAAATTATTTTACAAACGACCTGTTTCTTAAAGTCTTTTACCAGATTAATTCTTCTATCGATAAGAAGAACATACAGATTCTTTTTGTATACCGCTTTCAGCCGCCTTTTGGATTCCTTCAACTGGCCTATCAAAAGGGGACAGCGCGCTTCGGTGAAAAGGGGATGCAGGGGCATACTATTTTTCTGAAGATTGCGTATATGTTTTAGAAAAAATTAGGCAAAAAGGAGAAGAATATCCATATTTTCTTTTTGTGTTGTGAAGGTTAGGTAAAGATATTATAATAAATTCTTTTACTTTTAGAAAAACGAAAATAATGAGGAAATACAAAGAGCGAGTTTTTTGAAATATTAAGAAGGAGGATTTCGGTTGAAAGATAAGGGGAAAATCTTGGAGGACATCGCAAAGAGGTTGCGAATTCACTCTTTAAAAATGACAACAGAGGCAGGTTCAGGCCATCCAACAACCTGCCTTTCTGTGGCTGAAATAATGGCGTGCTTGTTTTTTGATGAAATGAAGTTTAATCCTGAGAACCCTGATGATTTTGGAAACGATGAACTTGTTCTCTCAAAAGGGCATGCAGCGCCTATTTTATGGGCGGCCTATGCAGAAGCTGGAATTATTCCAGAAAAGAGTTTGATGGATCTTCGAAAAATCACAAGTGTCCTTGAAGGGCATCCAACGCCGCGTATGAAGTGGGTCAAGGCCGCGACAGGTTCCCTTGGGCAGGGCCTATCTGTTGGTGTTGGTATGGCAGTGGCTATGAAATTAGGGCGCTCTCCTGGAAGGGCGTTTGTCTTGATGGGAGATGGAGAGTGTGCAGAGGGAGCAGTTTGGGAGGCAGCAAACATGGCTTTCATTTACTCTCTTGATAATCTCTGTGCCATTGTGGATATAAACCGTCTTGGACAGTCCGATCCTACGATGCATGGTCACGATGTTTTCGCTTATGCAAGGAAATTTCAGGCATTTGGATGGGATGTGTTCCAGATTGATGGGCATAATATAAGAGAAATATTAGATGCTTTTAAAGAAGCCAAAAAGAGGCCAGGACCCACAGCCATTCTTGCAAAAACGATAAAAGGGAAAGGAGTATCTTTTCTCGAAGACCTTAATGGCTGGCACGGAAAACCTTTGAAAATGGAAGCACTCAAAGATGCTCTCAAGGAATTGGGTCCAATGCCAGAAATAAATGCCAAAGACTATGTTAATAGTATAAACCCAGGAAATAATAAAATTCTTAAATTAAAGAAGAAACATTCCTTTTCCAAAAATACATATACAGAAAAAACTGCGACCCGTCGCGCCTATGGTAATGCCCTTGTAAATTTAGGGAAAATAAATGATGCTGTTGTTGCAATTGATGGTGATGTGAAGAACTCCACTTATGCAGAAGATTTTTTTAAGGCCTTTCCAAAAAGGTCTTTTCAGACATACATTGCCGAGCAGAATATGGTCGGCATGGGAATTGGAATGTCTGCAAAAGGATATCTCCCTTTCATGGCGACTTTTTCAGCATTCTTAAGCAGAGCTCATGACCAGATACGCATGGCTGGTTATTCATTTTCCAATATGAAGATTGTTGGTTCTCATTCTGGAGTTTCTATTGGGGAGGATGGTCCTTCGCAAATGGGGCTTGAAGACATGGCTATATTTCGCTCTGTTCCTTCCTGTATTGTTCTTTATCCCAGTGATGCCTATTCAACTGAAGCATGTGTGGAATCGATGTCCCGATATAAAGGAATGGCATATCTTCGAACAACAAGACTTGCAACGCCTCTCTTGTATGAAAAAGGAGAAAAGTTTCCTATAGGTGGTTCAAAGGTGCTCAGAAAAAGTCCGAAAGATGTCGCAGCAGTGATTGCAGCAGGAATTACAGTTCATGAAGCCCTTGAAGCTTACAATGGCCTTAAGGAAGAGAATATTTCTGTCAGGATTATAGACGCCTATTCTGTCAAGCCGATAGACAAAGAAAACATTCTTCGGGAGGTCGAGAAAGCTGGGAAAAAAGTGGTTGTTGTTGAAGACCACTACCCAGGAGGCGGCCTTGGGGAGGCAGTTGCTGTAGCTTTAGCTGGAAAGGCAGAAATCGTCCATCTTGCCGTAAATGGAATACCGCGTTCCGGAAAACCAAATGAACTATTGGAGAAATATGGCATATCATCCTCGCATATCAAAAAGGCGGTTAAACGCCTGATTAATCAATAGGCACCATCAGGAAATTTCAATATGCATAAGGAAACCATTTAGCTTATGAAAGGGATTAAGAATCTTTTTGATCCCCAAGGGATATGCAATCCTGGTAAGATATTTGATTAAAAAACATAGATTGTATTAGTCAATTTGAAAGGAGAGATTTCATGAAGACTCAGAATATTTTCATTAAAATTCTTATTATTTTCATGGTTTTAGAATTTTCTTTCACTGTGGCTTTTGCAGGAAAAATACAGGTGAATAGAACAGGCACAGAGCTCGGACTGACCCAGGAATTATTCAAAAATATTGAATGGAGAAATATTGGGCCTGCGAATATGGTCGGGAGAATAACTGATATTGAATGTGTTCCTGGAGATATGAATATAGTTTATGTGGGGACAGCTTCAGGAGGCGTCTGGAAATCTACAAATGGTGGAGTCACATGGACACCCATATTTGAGAATCAAGGAGTTGCTTCCATTGGCGACATCGCTTTAGAGCCCGGAAATCCTGAAGTGATATATGTTGGTACTGGAGAATCGAATGTTAGAAACAGTGTCTCATTCGGAAACGGAGTCTATAAATCCACAGATGGAGGAAAGACCTGGCAGCTTCTGGGACTCAGAGATACAAGGCACATCTCTCGTATTGTGATTAACCCCAAGAATCCGGAAATCGTTTATGTTGGAGCGTTAGGCCATGCATTTGGCCCAAATAAAGAGCGTGGAGTATTTCGCAGCATAAATGGCGGTAAAACATGGACAAGAGTCCTTTATAAAGATGAGTTCCATGGAGTGGCAGACATGGATATTGACCCGCAAAACCCAAATATTGTCTATGCTGCATTATGGCGTTTCGAGCGCAAACCCTGGACATTCTTGAGTGGGGACGAAAAAGGCGGAGTGTACAAATCAGTTGATGGCGGACAAAGCTGGGAAAGACTGGAAGAAGGGCTGCCAAAGCTTGTTGGCCGCATTGGAATAAAGGTTTCGCGAAGCAACCCAAATGTAGTCTATGCAATCACTGAGTCGAAAGAAGGAACGCTTTATCGTTCAGATAATAAAGGGGAGACCTTCCGAATGGTCTCTAAGGATGTGGAAATAGTTTCCCGTGGGTTCTATTATACAGACATTCGGGTTGACCCTGCTGATGAAAACCGTGTGTATGCAGTTTCATCGAGGCTTCAGCTTTCTATTGATGGGGGAAAGACATTCAAACGCATCTCATCCTCTACACATGTGGATTTTCATGCTCTTTGGATAGATCCATTGGAGCCACGGAGGATGTGGCAGGGGCAGGATGGGGGAGTAGCAGTATCATATGACAGGGGAAAAACATGGGAATATGTCAATAATTTTCCTGTTGGCCAGTTCTATCAGATTTATGCGGACAACCGGGAGCCATTCTATTATGTCGGGGGCGGGCTTCAGGATAATGGCACATGGTATGGGCCTAACAGGACTCGGGAGCCGTTCGGTATTCTTAATGATGACTGGCGCATGATAAGTTTTGGCGATGGCTTTCATATTGTTGTTCATCCTGATGACCCTGAGCTTTTCTTGAGCGAGTCGCAGGCCGGTAATGTGATGCGGACAAACATGAGAACTCGAGAACAGCAAAATGTAAGTCCTCAGCCGCGCCGCGCCGACGGAGCCCCTGTCTCTGCACTGAAGTACAGATTCAATTGGAACACACCTTTGGTGATTTCTCCCCACGATGCAAATACAGTGTATGTCGGGGGGAATGTGGTGTTTAAATCTAAAGATTTTGGTTCAACATGGGAAATAATAAGCCCTGACCTGACGACCAATGATCCTGAAAAGCAGAAAACAGCCGGAGGGCCTGCCTGGCCTGAAAACACAACCGCTGAATACCATTGTACAATTATCAGCCTGGCAGAATCTCCTGTTCAACCTGGAGTGCTTTGGGCTGGGACGGATGATGGGAATCTTCTTGTATCCAAGAATGGAGGAGAGACCTGGGAAAACGTTGTTTCCAATGTCCCGAGAGTTCCTTCTTTTTCTCCTGTATCACATGTGCAGCCATCTTATAAATCTGCAGGAAAGGCATATTGTTCGTTTGACAGGCATATGCTGGATGATTTCCATCCTTACGTATTCATGACAACAGATTTCGGGCAAACATGGGTGGATATAACAGGAGACCTTCCAGTAAATGCTTATGTCTGGGTTTTAAGAGAAGACCCAAAAAATCCCAATATTATTTATGCAGGAACAGAGTTAGGGCTATTTGCTTCTTTCTATGAAGGAAAGAATTGGGTAAGACTTCATTTAAAAAATCTTCCAACAGTAGCAGTACATGATATTCTAATACACAAGAGAGACAATGACCTCATTCTTGGGACTCATGGGCGTAGCCTATGGATATTGGATGACATCTCGTTCTTACAAAATATTCAGAAGGAAATCCTTGCTCAGAATGCATGTTTATTTCCAATGCGTCCTGCTCTGCGTTTTGCGACAAAACCAACACGTTACGGAATCGGGGATAAAGTGTTTCGGGGCCAGAATCCTCCATATGGAGCTCTTATAACATATTATCTTAAGGAAAATGTTGAGAAAGAGGACATAAGGATTGAAATTCTGGATGAATCCGGGCAAATGCTCAGGCGGTTAAAACGTGTGCCTTATCAAGCGGGAGTGAATAGAATTTCCTGGGATTTGCGCTATGAAGGGCCAAGACCCAGGAAAGAAATAGAATTCGAGGAGGACTTTTTTTCTCGTGCTTCCAGGGGGCCGCAGGTGCTTCCAGGGCGCTACATTGTCAGATTGACTTTTGGGGAAGAGAAGCATGAAGAGCCAGTTGAGGTTAAGCTGGATTCAACTGTAAATACTTCTATTGAAGACCTTAGGACTCAACTAAGCTTATCCCTTCAAATTCGGGACATGCAGTCTTTTGTAAATGATGCCCTGAGAGCTCTGGACATTCTTCAAGACCAGCTAAACGAACGGAAGCAGACTCTGGAAAAACAGAAAGACAGTATTTTACAAGAAGCAATAGATGTAATAGAAGAGCATATAGAAAATATAGATTCGATTCAAAATCAATTAGTTCGCCCTGAAGGGACAGCTTTTTGGAGCGATGGGCCGCGGCTTCTGGATAGATTAAACCGGCTTTTTGGGGCGATTGACGGAGTTAATACAGCGCCAACAAAAGCTCAAATCAGTTATTTCAATGAGTTAAAGCAGGAGTTTGGAGAAGCGATGGAGATCGTTAACACGTATCTGCGAAAAACAGCAAAAAAGCTGAATGACGCATTACGCAAACACAAAGTGCCTGAGCTCTTTATTCCAAAACAAGTCTCAGTCCCAAAAAAGTGAATCCAGAGGCAGTGATTTTTGAGGTGGGTTGCTCTTTTAGCTGGAAGATTCAAATGTGACATTGTGGCCTCAGGGGGAGTGAATAATGCAGAAGATTGTATTAAACAAATTCTTGCAGGAGCTTCGGCTGTTCAAGTGTGTACATTGTTTTACCAGAAAGGCCTCGGAGAAATACAAAACCTGTTGAAAGGAATGTAAGTTTGGATGGATGAACACCGTTATAGTTGTATAGATGATTTTAAAGGAGAACTCTCTTTTAAAAGCCAGAAGGCAAGTTTTAGAGATTTAGGAGAAGCTGAGTCTTATTTCCGGGCTCAATATCTTAAAGCTTATTCGGATTTCAACGGATAACAAGGCTGCTCAGACGCAGTAAAAAAAGGAGAAATTTATGGTAGAAAGTAAGAAAAGAGAATCTGTTCTATTTTCTTTTCCAAGAACATTTTGGGTTGCAAACTTGATGGAGCTTTTCGAACGGGGGGCTTATTATGGGATGAATTCAGTGCTTGCTGTTTATCTTGTAAAAGTTCTCAATTTCCGTGAACAGTCTGTAGGTTTTTTACAAGGTTTTGTTTATGCGCTGACTTATATCATGCCTATAATAGGTGGAGCTTTGGCTGAACGGCTTGGCTACCGGAGGATGCTTCTTGTTGCGTTTTCTCTTTTAACGGTTGGCTACTTTGCTGCAGGGAATTTTACTTCATATGGATTGATATTCTTGTTTCTTCTGATAATGGCAACTGGAAGCGGTTTGTTCAAGCCGATTATTTCTGGCACGATCGCTCGGACTACAACAAAAGAAACAAGCGGGTTTGGCTTTGGAGTATATTACTGGAGCATTAACTTAGGCGCTTTTTTAGCTCCTTTGTTTGTTAGTTGGGTCAAAGGATTCAACTGGAAATATGTTTTCTTTTCTTCGGCTCTTTGGTGTTTTTTAATGCTGCTGCCTGTTGCTTTCCTTTACAAAGAACCTGAAAGGCCGGAGAGCACAAAGACTATAAAACAGGTTTTAGCAGAAGCATTTCTTATTCTTCGTGATTCGCGTTTTATGTTGATGATAATCATATATTCATGCTTTTGGATTCTTTATTTCCAGATGTTTGGTTCTGTCCTCTGGTATCTTCGTGATTTTATTAACAGGACTCCTGTGGATGCATTCATGGAGAATCTCGGCATTGCTTTCAGATTCGATGCGGAACATGTGACAGTTATCAATGCCGGAACAATCATTCTTCTTGTTGTGTTAGTAAGCCGTATCGTCAAGAAACTAAAGCCACTTCCAGTTATGTCAACTGGAATTATTTTTGGTATGGGGGGATTTTTGATTTTAGCTCTGACACACAATGCTTGGATGTTTGTGTTAGGCATTGCTGTGTTTTCTTTGGGAGAAATGACTGCTCATCCAAAATATTATAGTTACGTAGGTATTGTTGCCCCGAAGGATAAGGTTGCTGTTTATATGGGATATGCCTTCCTTTATGGGGTAATCGGAAGTTTGGTGGGGAGTAATGTTGGAGCTTTTCTTTATGAGAAAATCCTGAAACCTGTTGTGCCTTCTCCTGAATCTGTGCAGGCAGGAGTGCCTCTTGCTCCCCATGTATTGAGCGAGATACGGATATTCTGGTTAATTTTTGCGGTGCTGGCTGTTTTTTGTGTGATTGGACTTCTCTGGTATAACAAACACTTTTCAAAAGATACTCCTGAGGCAAACCGCAAGGCATGGCGAATCATGATGGGCATCTATGTCGCCTTGGTTATCATTGGGATTTATTTTATGGTGGCTTCTCTGTTTTTATCCGCTCAGATTCAGTGGAAAATGTTTATCCAGTCTCTTATTATGTTAGGATTTGGCGTAGGGGGAATACGGATAAGTTTTAAGGGAAGGGAAGAAATCTTTTAACAACTTCCTTTTGAGCTTATTATTTTAATTTTGTTGCAGTTTTAACGGTCTTGGCCTGCGAAGTTAATGTATCATTCAATATTTCGCTTATTAGGTCAAAGACCTTTTCGATTTTTGGGCTGGATAGGAAATAATAAACATGAATGCCATCTCGCCTTGTTGACACAAGGCCTTTAGTTCTAAGAAAGGATAGATGCTGGGACAGATTTGCTTGGGAGATATTTGTTTTTTTAGCAATTTCTGAGACAGTCATTTCCTTTGTTCTGAGGAGATCTAAAATTTTTTGCCTTTTTGGATTTGAAAGGGTTTTGCAAAATTCTGATTGAAGGATATAAAAGTCTTCTTTATTCATCAAAATCACCTTTACTCTTAGAGAGCGTTATGTTTGATAATTATAATATTATAATATTATAAAATAAAAAATTAAAAATAGCAAGCAATCTTCCCCTGCCCCACTCCCCACTCCT
>JACUUK010000130.1 GCA_014859315.1 Candidatus Aminicenantota bacterium | reverse complement strand
TCATTATTGCGACTGGTGTTGGATTCGGACCATTTGGAGGGCCGTTTCTAAAAAGGTATTGATGTTTTTTAAGACTATCGTAATCTTCCAGTTCAATGCCTTCGAAAGTTTTGTCGTCAAGATTGGTCTTTATGAAAACAACTTTGCCTCCATCCTTAAAATTTGGTTCCTTAATGAGAATATCCAGTTTATCTTTGCCGGTTTTTTCTATCTGCCATTTTCCAATTTCTTTGATTGCAGAAAGCATATCATGCCTCCTTTTCAACTAAGATCTTAGGGGAAATGTGAAGCAATAAATGGGGTCAACATGCCGTCTCCACCCTTATCCCCGCCCTCTGCCAGGGGTTTGGGCTGTAGTTCTTGTTTTTTCAAAGTATCTTATTTTTCTATAAGAATTTGGTTTTTTGGTTTGCCCCAATAGAATCTTATTCTTGGCCAATTTCCGTCCCCTTGACGTATATTGGTTTAATATCATAAAGGAATCTTAGTGTCAAACATAGGGAAAAATCGAGGGATAAGGAAAATTAAAAAACTTTTCAATCTTCATTCAACTCCTATTATCTCATCCAACAAATTCTGACAGTGCCTACAGAAAGAAGAAGATTTTTTGTCTGTATCAAGGAGACTGTTAGAAAAATGCATCACACACGTTGCATCAGGGCAGTGCCTTAATCCATAAGTATGGCCAAGCTCGTGGACAGCTTCCTTTAGAGTCCGTTCTAAGAAAAGCTTTTTGTTTTCCGCAAGCCCATAGAAGCTTTGGTGCAGGCGAGAAAGGGAAATAATCGCAAAATGGCCTCCAAGCTCTGCTTCGCCAAAAACAAAATTCAATTGAGGTACATAAAGGTCAACATTGACTATAGCCAAAACCTTTTCATGCTTTGAAGGTGTTAAATGTCTGTGAAGGACTTGAAGAAGATGTGAGGAATAATATTGATTGCGTCCAGGATTATAGGCCTTTTGGGCCAGGGGGATAGTCGTATAGATTTTCGTTCTACAAGAAAATGTTGCCTCTAATCTTTTTGTCAGGTCATCCAAAACCCAGGATTCTATATCGCCTATGGGAATAATTGTGATAATTCTTTCCATTCTAATTGAATACGATGGAGCAGCCGTTGTTAGAGGGAAATATAGTAAAAGCAGTGTAGAAAAAACATATGATAGAAATTCCTTCCACTTTTTGCCTTTTTTATTTTCCAATTATTTAATGTAATTTTAATATTTCCTCATACCGAAAGCAATCTATTGTGTGATCATTGACCATGCCGACAGCTTGCATGAATGCATAACAAATGGTTGGCCCTACGAATTTAAATCCTCTCTTCATTAAATCCTTACTCATGGCATCTGACTCAGGAGTCATTGGAGGTATCTCTTTGACATTTTTCCATGCGTTTTTCTTTGGCTTCCCGTCTGTAAACTGCCAGATATAGGAATCAAAGCTTCCGTATTCTTTTTTTACAGCCAAAAAAGCTCTGGCGTTTTGGATCGAAGCTTCTATCTTTCGGCGGTTACGAATGATTCCTTTGCTTGCGAGAAGCTGTTCTTTTTTCTTTTCACCATATTCAGCTATCTTGCTGGCATCAAAATTATCGAACTCTTTCCTGAAATTCTCGCGTTTTTTGAGGATTGTAGTCCAGCTTAGCCCTGCCTGCATGCCTTCAAGAATCAGTAATTCGAATAGTTTCTGGTCATCATGTACAGGAACGCCCCATTCATTGTCATGATAATTCAAGTAGAGAGGGTCGTCTGTTTGCACCCATTCGCATCGTTTTTTCATAGCTATTATTTTTAGAATATTATTTATTCCCTTTGGCTTATTTTTTTTATTGAAAATACACTTTTTTCAAAAAATGTATTGCAAATTTGGTTTTTGTGCAAGAATTTTCTTTTTTTCTTTTTATTTATTTCGTTATAATACTGTTTCTATAATCAAATCATCAATTAAGGAGGTTTTCTGTGAAAAGATTCATCGGAATAGTATTAGTTTTATGTCTTTTATTTTTTCCTGCCATTGCCAAAGAGAAAAAAGTATCTTTTGATGCGCAAGCGGCATGGAGTTATATAAAGGATTTGGCTTCGGATTCCATGCAGGGGCGAAGAAGCGGCCAGCCGGGAGCTGTGATGGCAGAGGAATATATTGCATCTAAGTTCAAAGAGTGGGGCTTAGAACCAGCCGGAGATAATGGCACATTCTTCCAGAATTTCACAATAGAGCACAGCCATGTTGAAGAAGGAGTGACTCTTGAAGTAATCACAGACAAAGCAAGGAGAGATTTTTATTATGGGGAGGACTGGAGAGTGCAGCGACTCTCTGGGTCCGGCCATTTCACAACAGAGATTGTGTTTGTTGGCTATGGAATTCATGCGCCTGAGAAAGGTTATGATGACTATGCTGGTGTGGATGTAAAAGAAAAGATAGTACTCTTTACAAGTGGCATTCCACATAAACTTGAGAAAAAGCTCAAAGAAGAAGCCGAGATGGAAAAAAGAATCGAAGCAGCTCAAAAGCTGGGAGCTCGAGGGGTCATTGGCTTTAAGCCGCCTTCAAGCGAGAGCCGGTATTTTCGCTTAAGGATAAAGAAAGAATTATACAAGCCGGATTTTGTGCTCATTACTGTCGAGGATAAAGTTATTGATTTCATTTTTAAAGACCTTAACACAGATTTGCGCACTCTATTCCAGGCAATAGAGAAGACAGCGCAGCCAAAATCTTTGCATACTGGAGTCAAAGCTTTTGTCTCTGTAAATGCCTATTTTGATGAAAAAAGGCCGACAAGGAATGTCCTTGCTAAAATTTCTGGGAAAGATAAAAAACTCAAAGATGAATATATTACTATTGGTGCACATATGGATCATTTAGGAATCACTCCCATGGGAGATGTGATGAACGGCGCCAATGACAATGCTTCAGGAACAGCCGTTGTCATGGAAATTGCAAGAGTGATGAAGCTTAACAAGGTAAAGCCAAAAAGGACTGTTATTTTTGCACTATGGGCAGGCGAGGAGCAGGGGCTTCTCGGCTCCAGGCATTATGCTGATAATCCGACACACCCGATAGAAAAGACAGTTGTCAATCTCAACATGGATATGGTGGGCATTGGAAGCGGCAAGATAAGTTTTGGAGGAAAGTATTATTCTCCTGAAATTTGGAAGCTTTTTGAAGAGAAATTACCCAAAGAATTGATGGAAGATGTTAAGCCTGGAAGGGGTGGCCCCGGTGGATCTGACCATACAGCTTTTCTGCAAAAGGGAGTCCCTGCATATTTTGCAATTACAGAGGACTCTTTCCTGAAATATCACCACAGCCGGGATGATTTTGACTTGATTCAACCCGAATTGTTAAAGAAAACAGGTGATTTTATCCAGGCGGCAACTGAGCTTCTTGCTTCTGAGCCGGTTGAGCTCATCAAGTCAATGCGGCAGGAAACCTTTCAGTTTAGATACCAGAACCTTATAAACTACAGACTTTCGCCTCTTGAAAACGTAATTTCCAATCATGGAGACACTAAAGACTCTCATGTTGACCTCCAATTCTCTATTATAAAAGGAGAAGGAGGCCTTAAAGGAGATGAACTCCGAGTGGATATCCTAAAGAAATTCCTCACATATTCTGAAAAAATAAAAGAATGTAAAGGACTGACTTATTACTCTTCCTCTGGTAGTCTTTCCATGGATGTGCGTCAGGGAAAAACCACAGTTATCACTGGGCTAAAAGGACTGGATGCATTCATTGATGACCCGCAATGGGCTAATGTATTAGCGAAGCAGGGCCTTTATTTTGTTTTTCTGGATGAACCGTCTGTTCTTTTTGAACAGGAAGCACTGAGCGAAAAAGGAAAAGAGATTATTAAGGCATTGAATTCAAGCGGCTTGCTTGTTTTTGTGAAAGGTGCAGATGCTTCTCAGGCAAAAATATTGTTGCAGACTTCCAGGAAACCAATTGTTCTAATTGAGAAGAACTCGCCTGACAAGGAACTTATGGAACTTATTAAGGAGAAAGATTCAGCCCTGGGCCTTTTGCTTCAGGCAGAAGAATCCCCTGAGGATTATTTCAAGAAACTCGATGCTGTAAAAGAAGCGATAGGCACCAAGCATCTGATGATAGTAAATGATGTATGTTTGTGGGGAAATACTGGGAAAGATCTCATGCTTAAAGCAATTTCAGAAATACTAAAGGCGAAATATGAAAGAGCTGATTTGTCCAATATTTTCTCCTCTACATTCTTAAGGGTTTTAAGTAAAGCAAGAGGGGAGACTCCGCAGCAGCGTTTTGCTTTCATGCCATTCTGAAATGATGCCTGGCGCATGGTATAATGCGCATGATTTCGAAAATTTAAAAAGATTGTGCCAAAGAAGATTAAAAATGCATCTGTCTTTCTTTGAAAGATATGTTTTAAGGGGAAAGGGCAGTTGTTTATAAGAGGATTAGTTTTTTCTGTACTATGTGCAGGGATTTATATCCTTTATTTGGTGGTGGAGTATCATATTGTAACATACAGAGCCCGCCGGATTCCCATTCGAATTGGAATTACTGGAACACGTGGCAAATCCAGTGTTACACGGCTCATTGCTTCAGTGCTCAGGGAGGCGGGATTTTCAGTCCTTGCGAAAACAACTGGCTCTATTCCGGTTATTATTTTGCCAAACGGACAAGAGAAAGAAATCAAGAGAAGAGGTGTGCCATCTATTCTTGAAGATAAAAAAATCCTTAAGGCAGGAGCAAAGTTGGGTGTACAGGTGCTTGTTTCGGAATTGATGGGCATCCATCCTGAGCGGGTTCATGTGGAATCCACCAGGATGCTAAGGCCTCATATAATTGTCATCACTAATGTCCGCCTGGATCATATGTCTCAGATGGGATATTCCAGGGAAAGCAT
>JACUUK010000129.1 GCA_014859315.1 Candidatus Aminicenantota bacterium | reverse complement strand
ATATTGGAGGTTAATCTTTTTGGGCATTTGTTTATTTTTAGTCCTATATTTTCAATATGGGTTCATTTCTAAGTTCTTATTTCCCAACTATTATATTTTTATTGAATCTTATAATGAGTCATCTTATTGAAAAGAGTTTTGCGGCTGATTCCCAATTTTTGGGCGGCTTTAGTTTTATTGCCACCGGCTTCTTGAATGGCTTTCTCGATTAAATCTTTCTCCGTCTTTTCAGTCATCCTTTGAATTATCTTTAATAAAGGTTCCCCAGATTCAAATAGAATCTCTTTATTTTCACCTTCTCTTTTTTTTATTCTCACAGGAAAATTCTTTTCTTCTATCCAATGGCCATCACTTAAGACCATGGCTTCGTAAATCACGCTTTCCAGTTCTCTTATGTTTCCTGGCCAGGAATAATTTTGCAGAAACTCTAAAGCCTGAATTGTTATACCTTTAATCTCTTTATTTAGCTCCTTATTGTATTTTCGGATTAAATGTTCGCATAAAAGAGGAATGTCTTCTATCCTTTCTCTTAAAGGAGGAAGATGCAAGAAAAGAACGGCCAAACGCCAATAGAGGTCTTCTCTGAAATTTCCTTTTTTAACTTCTTCCTCCAGATTTTTATTTGTTGCTGCAATAACTCTGACATCTATTGGTATTGTTTTTGTACCACCAACTTTTACTATTTCTTTCTCCCCGAGGGCACGAAGGAGTTTAGCCTGTGCCTCAAGGGAAAGTTCTCCAACCTCGTCCAGAAAAATTGTTCCTTTGTTGGCCAGTTCAAATTTGCCTATTTTTTCTATTTTGGCGTCTGTAAAAGCGCCTCTGGTATGTCCGAAAAACTCGGATTCGATCAAGCCTTTGGGAATGGCACTACAATTGACTACGATAAAGGGACCTTGTTTTCTTGGACTGTTAAAATGAATGGCTCTTGACACAAGTTCTTTACCTGTTCCGCTTTCCCCTGTTATCAGTACAGTTCCGTCTACCTTTGCTATTTTTTCCATCATCTGGAAAATAGAATTCATTTTGCTGCTTGTTCCAATGATGTTGGGAAACTTATAACGTTCAGAAAGTTCTGATCTTAATTCTTCGACCTCTTTAAGCAATTTCTTCACTTCCAGGGCTCGAGAAATCACAAGGAGCAATTCTTCGTTGTCTACTGGCTTTTCCAGATAATCGTATGCACCCATTTTGGTGGCTTCTATGGCATTTTTGATTGTTCCAAAGGCGGTAATAATGATGACTTCAGTTTGAGGAAGAGATTTCTTGATTTGGGATAGCACTTCTGTTCCTGAAATGTCGGGTAAATTCATGTCCAGAAGGATAATGTCAGGAAGAAATTTGCGAGCTTTGGATAATCCTTCTTTCCCGTTTTCTGCTGTTTTTACATCATAGTCTCTTTCTACCAACAATACAGAGAAAATTTCTCTGATACTTTCTTCATCATCAATAATAAGAATTTTGAATGTCATTTTCATTACAAAAGAGGTAATTTAACCAATACAGCAGTACCTTGTTTATATTTACTTTTCACTTCTATTTCCCCTCGATGGGATTGGACAATGCCGTAACAGATGGAAAGACCTAAACCTGTTCCTCCTTTTTTTGTAGTAAAGAAAGGGTCAAATATTTTATCTAAATTTTCTTCAGGAATTCCTTCTCCTGTGTCAGAAATAGTAACTAAAATCTTCTGATTGTTTGAGCAAGCAACTTCAACTTTGAGCTCATCATCTTCTTTCATAGCTTGAAGAGAATTCAGGAAAAGATTAAGGAAGAGTTGTTTGAGTTGGGCCTTATCTCCGTTCAAAAAAACTGGCGATGAAGGAAAATCCTTGAATACCTTAATTTTTTGTTTTCTCACTTGAAAAGATATTAACTCTAATATTTCTTTAAGAATTTCCAGTATATTTACATTTTCTTTTTTTGTGTCTGAAGGTCTGGAAAAGGAGAGTAATCCGGATAAGATTTTATCTATTCGCCCTGCTTCCTTTATGGCATTATCCAAGAGTTTAGTTTCCTTTTTTACTTGGCTCTTTGCTTTCAAATACTGAAGGGAAGATTTTATGGTAGTTAAAGGATTTCTTATTTCATGGGCTGCCCCTGCCACTAATTCTCCAATTGTGGCCAGCTTATCCGCTCTTGCCATCCTTCGGTGTCTTTCTCTTTGTTCCTTATACAGAACTGCATTCTCTAATGCTATTCCGAAAGGAAGGCTGAGAGAAGAAATTAAGGCAAGTTCTTGTTTTGTATAAGCCTCTTTATTTGCTTTAGGTCCGATGAATATTATTCCTATTAATCTGTTCATAGAAACTAAAGGGAAGCAAAGTTCTATATCAAGAGTCTTCAAAATATTCTTTTCTTTTTCTGTCAAATAATTGAAAACTCCTGGTTGCTCCTTTATGTAAAAATATGTCTGGTTTATTTTAAGCCATTTAACCAAATTATCGTACCGATTGAGGGAATCCTCCTTGATTTTTGGCTTGTCAATTCCCAAAAAATTACATACTTTAAACTTTCCCAAATCTTGATCATATATGAAAAGAATAAGCCATTTAGCCAGTATGATCTCTCTTATCTTGCCTAAAAAATAGAGTGCAATCTGGTTGAAATCCTCAATCATACTAAAACTGCCTTCTAATTCTTTAAAATAATGCCATGGATAAAACTCTATACTTCTCTTTTTGAATTTGTTTCGAAGGGCTTGAAAAACTTTGTGCATTGCTCTCTTTTTAGGTAATTCAGCCTTATCCTGGAACTGCGTAATTACAGCTAATTTCAAGCGATCGAACTGAGTTTTACAACTTCAAAAAAGAAATACAAAATAACAAAGGAACAAAGATATAAAGCGTTGCTTTCCCACGAGATTATCAACAAAAACCTTGCCACGCATGGAGTCTTTATTACTTCTTGTAATGTGGACTCTCTTCCATGAAATTTATAAATAACAGTCGTATTATATACCTGAATTTTTAATAAATGTAAATAAAAACAACAGGAACATTTAGATTTCTGATGTTCAGTAGGGGTAAAGGTTTACACGAAATTGAGTAATTTATTTCCCTTCAAGATAGACTTTGGATCTAAAATCAATGAGTGGAAAAATTTTATATTATTGATTATCAATCAGTTATGCAATTAGGAAGGAGGAATATTTTTTGGCATTAATTTTGCATAATATAAAATTGAAAAAGGTTTATATTTGGCTGAGGCAACCGTATGAAAAAATTCATAAAAATTTTTACGATCGTATTCTCATTCATCTTTTGTATCAATTTTATACACTCCCAGGAATCTCAAACACTGAAGCTTTTGGCTCTTAAAAAGGCCCAGCTTCATCTTGAAGAGATGAAAGGAGATTTTGATAGAGCATTAAAATTAAAGGAGGAAGGATTAATTTCAGAAGAAGATTTTGCCAAGAAAAGAACGGCTTATCTTCAGGCCCAAGTCACTTATCAAGAGGCGTTGATAAATTTTATGGGAAGTGAGGCCCGAATTTCTGTGGCAAGTGCTGTTAAATATCAAGACAAAACCGGGAAAAAATATGTTCGTGTTTCTCTTCGATATTCTTCAAAAGAGCTCAAAGAACTTGCCAAATTAAACATAAGCGCAGAAGACCTTTTCCCTTTGGATTTCTTAAAAGAAATTAAAGATGTTTATGTTTCCTTAAAATTCGAAGGGAAAATCATCTCTGATCCTTATGAAAAGAGTATTGCCTCTTTTCCTTTAGAGGAAGAAAGGCAAGTCACTTTTCAGCTATTGAAAGATATCGAAAATTTGGACGTGTGTGTTTTTTATGCGGGAAAAGAGGAATCAACTGCAGTCTATTTGCAGAAAGGAGTGAGCGCCAATATAGTTACAGTTAATTCTGCTCAGTTTTCTCAGGAAGCGGATTTAGAGAGCCAGGCCACTTATGATCTTTCTTTGGAAAAATTCAGCGGGGAAGCCGATATCTTTAAACTCCAGGTTGTCAACCTTCCCAGGCAAATCACGTATGAATTTGTTGATCCCCAGACACAGGCTCGACTTTCGCAGATAAAGTTTACCGAAGGGATAACCACTATGCATCTCTCATTAAGACTCTATCTTCCTAAAAATGCTGATGAGCAAGTAGTCATTGATAAATCCTTAGAATTTTATGCGTTAGCTATTGATAGTGACCAATCTGATAGGCTTGAAAAGATACTTTCTACTGCATCTTTTATCACTCCGAAGGAAATAGAGAATTTAAAATCAGGAAATGTCAAGTTGGAACTCATCCCCAGAGGAGTAGGAAGGATAGAAGTTCGGGCTCTAAACCTCTATCATGAGATAAAAGTTGGAGAAAGTGTAAACATGGAGGTGAAGATAGAGAATACTGGTACGAGGAGGCTAAACAATATCAGAATTTATGCAGATATGCCTTTGAACTGGCATTCTGAGATGAATCCTGATCTCATTCCTGTTTTGGAGCAGAACAAAGAGAGAATTGTCAACATTAACTTTATTCCTCCTTCTGATGTATCTGTTGGTGATTATGAACCAAAAATAAGAATAGAGTGTATTGCAAACAATAAAAAAGTTGAATCAGAAGAGAAAATTGTTCGGGTTCATATCAGTGCCAGAACGAATGTGTTGGGCATTACTGTGTTGATTCTTCTTCTCATAGGCTTCTTTGTAGGGATTGTTGTTTTTGGGATTAAACTCACACGGAGGTAAGTAATTAAATAGTAGTAATTACTAATTACCAGTTACCAATTAATGGTTAAGAGGAGGCTAAAATGGTTGACCAAAATCAAATACTTAAGGCCGAAGATTTATCCAAAAGATACGAGGATGGAGTTTTGGCTGTAGATCATCTGAATTTGGAAGTCCATCCAGGCGAGGTTTACTGCCTTTTGGGAGCAAACGG
>JACUUK010000015.1 GCA_014859315.1 Candidatus Aminicenantota bacterium | reverse complement strand
AGCTTCCCTCCTCCATTTCCGGTTAAAGCCACTGTGAATAAACCTTGTTTTCTGGCGCTTTCTATAGCAAGAATCACATTCATTGAATTCCCGCTTGTAGAGAGTCCAAGAGCAATGTCGCCTCGCTCACCGAGTGCTTCAATCTGGCGGCTGAACACCAAATCATAGGAAGCATCGTTTGCTATGGAAGTAAGAACCGAAGTATCAGTTGTTAGAGCTAATGCCCTAATAGGAGGTCTGACGCGTAGAAATTTATTCACGAGCTCGGCTGCAAAATGCTGCGCTTGAGAAGCGCTCCCTCCGTTTCCGAAAACAAGAATCTTATGACCGGCCTTTAGCCGTTTATAAATTTGGCTGTATGCTTTCTCAAATAGAGGCCCCCTTGAACTGAAAAATTGTCCCATAATATGCGAAATATCATCTACTACCTTTGAATAATCCATGGCGCCTCCTGAATTTCCTGATTTCTTCCACTTGAAACAAGTTTAATGTGATTTGGGGTAAAGTCAAGCAATTTCATGTGTGCATTGAATCTAATCACTTAATCCCGATTTAATAACATTCCTTACGTTAGTTACCAGTTCGGGCAAATTTTGTTGTTCAAATCCCTTAACAGAAACAGGTTCATGAAAAATCACAAAGATTTTCCCTCGCTTTATAAAAAAGCTTCCTTTTGGCATCAGGTCATATGTCCCTTTAATAGTAATAGGGACAATTGGCGTTTGGCTGTTTAAGGCAAGGAAAAATCCTCCTCTTCTGAATTCATGGAGTTTTCCGTCTCTGCTTCTTGTTCCTTCAGGAAAAATCAAAAAAGAATAACCTTTTTCTTTTATTAATTTAGATGCATAGTCAATGCTTTTGCGCCCGGACTTAATCCCTTTTCTGTCAACTGGCACAAACCCTGCGTATTTCATAATGGGGCCAACAATCGGAATGCGAACTATCCCTATTTTTATGATTACTCTTATTTGCTGAGGGATCAGGAGAAAAAGCAATGGGCCGTCTATGAAGCTCAGGTGATTGGCCATAAAAACATATTGCTTTTTCCTGTCAACATGTTCTAAACCTTGAACTTCTAACTGTATGCCAAGTATTATTTTACTGAGTCCCATGGCTGCTTTTCCGAGAAAAAGCAGAAGATTAGGCCTTTTTACTATATAACAGAAGATAAAAACAGGGATAGCCAGCACAACTATTATTACGTAAAAAAACAGAAGGATGAGTGTCCGCATTTTTTGAATTATACCATAAAATAAAATTTGGAGCAGGTATCTTTAAAAAATGTCTGTCCCTCTTCTTTCCTTTCTGTATACTTTATAGTATACTACTTTAAAGTATACAAATATGAGGTTGCTATGTTTATTAACAGGACTGCTGAACTTAATTATTTAGAAAGCTTAAATAAAATCAAAAGATCTCGTCTATTAATTTTATATGGCAGACGGAGAATCGGGAAAACAGAACTATTAAGACAATTTTCTAAGGATAAAAAACATCTGTTTTTTTCATCTGACCTTTCTTCTGAACAAGAACAATTAAGACAATTTACTGAAAAAATCTATCAACTGACAAGAGACTCATTTCTTCAGAATCAACCTTTCAACTCATGGGAAGCTCTTTTTAGATACGTTTTCGACCATCTTTCCAAAACTATCCCCCTCGTCATAATCGATGAATTTCCCTATCTTTGTATATCCAATGATGCACTCCCTTCAATAATACAAAAAATATGGGATGAGAATGAAAAAACAAGCAGTATCTTTCTTATTTTATGCGGTTCATATATGAGTTTTATGGAAAGAGAGGTTTTGGGAAGTAAAAGCCCTTTATATGGAAGGCGAAGCGGACAAATTATTTTGAAGCCTTTAAACTTTAAAGATATTAATGAATTTTTTCCTGGTTATTCTATGCACGAACTTGTTTACAGCTATGCTGTAGTAGGAGGATCCCCTGCTTATCTCCAGCGATTCAACAGCAGAAAGACTATAGAGCAAAATATTAAAGAAGAGATTATGAACAAAAATGCATTTCTTTATATTGAACCTCGATTTTTACTTATAGAAGAGCTAAGAGAACCATCTGTCTATTTTTCAATATTAAAGGCAATTGCTTATGGAAAGACACGATTGAATGATATAGTCCAAGAAACAGGTCTTAAAGAACGTTACAAGGTCAACAAATATTTATCAGTACTTCGCGAGCTTCATATAATAAAAAGGGAAGTCCCTATAACCGAAGATAAGCCTCACAAATCCAGGAAAGGCATTTATTTACTCACCGATCCATTTTTCAGGTTCTGGTTCAGGTATATTTTCCCTAATATGAGTTATTTAGAAGAAGGTGATATTGATTTTGTCTGGAAAGAAAAAATAAAACCAGATTTTGATAATTTTGTAGGATTTATTTTTGAAGATATATGTATTCAGAAACTTAAGAGTTTGAATATTGTAAATAAACTTCCTTTCAAAGCAAAAAGTATCGGACGATGGTGGGATAGAAATCATGAAATTGATATTGTTGCCTTTGATGATAAAGGCTCTTTTTTATTTTGTGAATGCAAATGGACAGCAAAAAAAATTGGATTAAATACACTGGATGACCTTAGGAAAAAGGCAGAAAAATTTCCTGATGCAGTAATAAAATATTATGGATTCTTTTCAAAGTCGGGATTTACAAAAGAATTAGAAGAACTCTCGAAAGAAAGAAAAGATATTCTACTGTTTAATTATTCATGAATTCATCATGGGCAAACCCACCCGCAAACAATGAAAATGCCATTTTCTGGGTAAAATAAAAGTGTATAATTGGTGACAGGTAATTCTGGGTGTCTGTCCCCAATAAATAAAAAAGGGACACTCCCCATTGGGGACTGTCCCTTTTTTTCTACTTTTTTCTCTTCTATTCTACAGCATTAATCAGATAGTAGTAGCATCAACATAAGTTCTTGGGCCAATAATCCAGTTTCCATTCCACATGACTAAGTCTTCATCAAAATCTGCCATGCTATTAACAACATAAAGTGATGCCTCTGGATCACCCTCAACATAGGTCAGTGGACCTGTAGTGCCATCACGTCCAGATGAACCAACTACAAACTCATCATTTCCAGCTGTAGCATCGCCTGTGGTAACTCCAAATGGACCATTAATTGCATCCCTCGTGTAGATATAATACCCATATCCCCACTTATCAGCCCATGGGCAAACTTTGATATAGAACGGAGCTATGTTTTCAAGAAAAGGATCTTTATTTGCCAATTGGGCACCTTGAGCTGGAGCAACACCATTATCTGTCACAAAATCCGTAATAGCAGTTGATATTGTGACTATATCCTTCATTGTTGCTTTCTGCTTGGCTTTCTGCATGGCAGTGATAGCATTCGGGATGAGGAGCGCTGCAAGAATTCCGATTATCGCAACGACAATCAACAATTCAATCAGCGTAAAACCTTTTGATTTTTTTAACATTTTTAAAACCTCCTTTAACTGGGAGTTTTTTCTCACCAGTCATTTTTTTTAACAATTAATATATGTGCATTTTTTGTGCCAAAAAAGGATATTTTATAAGTTGTAGATATTAAAGAAGATACAAAATATCTATGTTATCTTAATGTAAAAAAAGTGACAAATTATTGAACATTTAGCAACAATTTTTGTCACTTTACCTTCTCGAACCCCTTGATTTCATGCTCCATCATCATCTTCTCGAAAATCCTTCAATTGGTACTTCTCTATTAGATAACGCAAGGAGCGGTAATTTATTCCCAGAACTGTAGCTGCTTCTTTCATGTTTCCTCCAGTCTTATATAAGGCCTGCTGCACATACTGCTTTGCAATCGTATCAACTGTTTCATTAAGGTTAAAACCGGGGTGAATCGCAAGTTCGATTTCTGGCCCATGGGCTGCAAGCAGCTCTTCTGGAAGGCAGTCTTCTGTAATTGTTTCTCTATCCTCTATCGCCACAATTCGCTCTATCACATTTTCAAGTTCACGAATGTTACCAGGCCACAAATATGATTCAAACAAACTCATGACCTCAGGAGCCACTCTTTTCATTTTTCGCCCAACCTTCTCGCAATGTTTTTTAATGAAATAATTAACAAGCAGAGGAATATCCTCCTTTTTTTCCCGCAGGGGAGGCATTTCGAAAGAAATCACATTCAATCGGTAGTAAAGGTCTTCTCTAAACTCGTTGTTTTCAATTTTCCGCTTTAAATCCTGGTTTGTGGCAGAGATGATTCTTACATCAACAGGAATCTCACTTGTTCCGCCAACACGCCTGATAGTCTTCTCTTGAAGAGCTCTCAAGAGTTTCACTTGAGTCAATTGAGACGTTTCCCCTACTTCATCTAAAAAGAGTGTCCCTTTATGGGCTACTTCAAACATGCCTTTCTTATCCACCACTGCACCTGTGAATGCTCCCTTCACATGGCCAAAAAGCTCGCTTTCCAGAAGGCCCTCAGGCAGGGCTCCGCAGTTTATCGTCACAAAAGGTCTTTCTTTTCTGCGGCTTAGATAATGAATGGCCCGCGCAGCCATTTCTTTCCCTGTTCCGCTTTCACCACGGATGAGAACAGTGGATTCTATGCCTGCAATCTTTTCTATCAGACTGAAAATTTCTATCATCTTCTTGCTTTTTCCAACGATGTTTTCAAAGCTGTATTTTTCACTCAGTTCTTTTTTGAGGAAAACATTCTCTTCTTGAAGCCGTTTTTTCTCCATGCAATTTGCCACGATTATCTTTAGCTCATCCATATCAAATGGCTTCATTACATAATCCGCAGCGCCTGCCTTTAGGGCATCTACTGCCTGCTTGATAGTCCCGTATGCAGTAATCATGATAACCGGAATCCCTGGTTTGGTCTTTTTGACCTGCTTGAGAATATACATGCCGCTTCGCTCTGGAAGCCTAATATCTGTAAGAATAAGGTCAAAGTCTTCACTCTCTATCAATTCGAGAGCTTTTGCTGCAGTGTAAGATTTCTTTACCTCATAACCTTGCTTTCCAAAAACAACGGAAAGAAGGTCACAAATGCTTTTTTCATCATCGATAATCAGTATCTTTTCCATTTTTCCTATCTCTTATTCCTGCTAAGATGCCTCCTGCCTTGGTAATACAATGAGGATTTCTGTTCCTTTATAGAGTTCTGAGTTCACCTGAATTGAACCGTTGCAGTCATCTATAATCCGTCGTACTATTGAAAGCCCTATTCCTTCCCCGCTTGTAAACCCTGAATAAAACGGCCTGAAAAGATTTTCTTTCTCTTCTTCACTCATCCCCCTTCCTGTATCTGCAAATTTTATATGAATCTCTTTTTTATTAGGAATAAAAAAATCAAACTTTAATCTTCCTCCATTTGGCATGGCTTTTATAGAATTCCTTAACAAGTTCCAAAAAATCTGTTTGAGCTGATTCTCGTTGCCGAAATACCGAATCCCTGTTTTTGTATAATTTCCCTCTATTTTAAACTTTTCATCAAGCTCCCCGCTTCTTTGTAGTAACATAAGCGTGTCATTTAAAACTTGTGGAAGGTTTATCCAGGAGAATGTCTCCTCTCGGACGGATGTTAAGCTTAGAAACTGGTCAAGTAGTTGTGACACTCTTTGTGACTCTTTAACAACGATATCCATAAGGTTCCTTTTCTCCTCATTTAAACCCAGTTCTTTCTTAAGCACCTGGACCGAACCGGATATAGCTGCCAGAGGATTGCGTATTTCATGGGCAACCTGGGCAAAAACTTCTCCTGCCAGTGCCAAACGTTTCTTGAGTTCAAGCTCTTTGCTTGCTGATTTGAGTTCTGTCTGAGCACGCCTAATTTTTTCTGTGAGATAATTAATCAAAACCGCCACAAGGAAAAAAACTGCCCATGCAATAACAATACTGTTTATAGCAAGCCCTAAAGAAATATCAGGAGGTTTCTCTGGCCCAAAATATGGAATCGCCCCTAAAACCATGCCATCAACAAGAACTCCGAATGAAATCGCAGATAATGCCGCAGCAAGATATGCGGCTCTCTTTGAAACCACCATACTCGCTGCAATAATCGCAAAAATATACAGAATATAAAATGTCCCTTTTATCCCTCCTGAAATATAGACAAGAGCAGTAATTAAAATAATATCCATGAGGATTTGTAAATATGCCTGAAAAATAAAATGTTTATTCCAAAAGTAGAGAATAACGTATATGAGGGACAAAAAATAAGCCGCAACAATCAACAAATAAAAAGCATTCAATGGAAGAAATGTGGAAGTGCTGAACTGGATGATAATTGCAGAAATAGCAAGGGAGGTCACAATTATCACCCGAAAGATAATGTACCACAAAAGGCCTTTTTTTATTTCTTCCATTCACCCTCACCTGACACGTGAAAATTTGGGATGCATTATGTAATATTTATTTTCTATGTTCTTTCCTTTTTCTTACAGTTGTTGGATGAGGTTAAAAATTGGAAGATACATGGATATGATTATGGCACCAACCAGTACGCCCACGACTATCAAAAGTATGGGCTCCATTATAGAAAGAAGGGCTCCTACAGTGGCTTCTACTTCTTCATCATAAAAATCTGCTAATTTAGCCAGCATTTCATCCAGCCTCCCTGTGGCTTCACCAACACCAATCATCTGGATAAGCATGAATGGAAAATGCTTTCTCTCTTTGAATGCTTCGGTAAGACTCTTTCCTTCAGCCACCATGCGACGCGCATCCATTATGTGGTCTTCAATAACAACGTTTCCCGAGGTCTTGGATGTAATCCTGAGGCTTTCCAGCATGGGCACACCTCCAGAGAGCAGTGTGCTTAGAGTCCGGGTTACACGGCTCAATCCCACTTTTTCCAGGAGAGTACCAAACAGGGGTAATTTCAGGGATGTTTCATCGAAAACTCTGCGTCCAGGAGTTGTCTTTCGCATGTGTCGAACAAGGAAAATTAGTCCAATAACGCCAAGAAATATTAATAAGATATATTTCTGGACAAAATGGCTTACAGCCAGAACCGCTACAGTTAAAAATGGAAGCGTCGCTCCAAGTTCCTGGTAAATTGAAGCAAACACAGGAATGATTTTCCACATCATGAAAATCACCACTATTACAGCAAAGGAAAGAATTGCGACTGGATAAATCATTGCCTGCGTGACCTGTGAACGCAGTTTGACAATCTTTTCAAGGAATTCGGCCAGTCGTCTTAGCATTACATCCAGAGTACCACTCTGTTCGCCCGATGCGACTAAATTGCAGTACAGGTCATCAAAAACATGGGGGAATTTCCTTTTGGCCTGATTGAGTGTTGAGCCAGCTTCAACATCTTCTCTGACTTCCCGAATCACTTGCTTAAAATATTTATTCTTTGCCTGTTCAGCCAGAATGTTTAAACTTTGTATAATTGGCAATTCGGCATCTATCAGAACCGAAAGCTGCCGGCTGTAAATTGCCAGATCTTTCAATTTCACTTTTCGTGTTTGGAGAAAGGGGATTTTAATTTGCAGCTTTTTCCGTTCTATTTTAATAACACTAATCTGTTCCCGCTCCAAGGTTCTGGACAGGACTGCTTCAGAACTTACTACTCTTTGCCCTTGTACGATGTCGCCATAACGATTCTTGCCTTTCCATATAAATATAGGCATTTTTACCCCCTTTTTATTTCCTTACCTGAGAAGGAGTGAAATCCATGGAAGTCACTTTCGCACCTTCTTTTCTTTGTATTATATCTATTAACTCCTCTGGCTTTGAACTTATGCTCATCGCGGTGTCATATGTAATGAGTCTTTTAAAATAAAGGTTTGCTAAGGATTGATTGAAAGTCTGCATTCCGAATTGCTCCTGCCCCATTTGCATTGTCCCATAAATCTGGTGGAGTTTATTTTCGCGTATCAAATTCCGAATAGCAGGGTTGGGGATTAAAATTTCCATGGCTAAGATCCTTCCCTTCCCATCGGCCCTTGGCAAGAGTGCCTGTGTTATCACAGCTTCCAGCGTCATGGACAGAGTTACTCTAATTTGAGATTGGTACTGCGCGGGGAAAATATCCACGATTCGAGAAATTGTCTCAGCCGCAGAGTTTGTATGAAGAGTAGAGAATGTAAGATGTCCTGTCTCTGCAACACGTATAGTGGCTTCAACTGTCTCTAAATCCCTCATTTCACCAACCAACACTACATCCGGATCTTCCCGTAGGCACGACCGAAGCGCATTGGCATAAGATAGCGTATCAACATTCAGCTCCCTCTGGTTCACAACAGATTTTTTTGGACTGAAAAAATATTCAATCGGGTCCTCAATGGTAATGATGTGCACACTTCTATTCTTGTTTATATGGTCTATAAGGCATGCTAATGTTGTGGATTTTCCGCACCCTGTAGGACCAGTTACAAGTACGAGCCCGCGGGGTAAAAAACAGAGCTGTGCAAGTCTTTGCGGAATCCCTAATTCTGTAAAACTGAACTCAGTAGGAAGGAACCTGCGGAAAGCACCTGCCACTGCACCTTTCTGCATGAACACATTTCCACGGAACCGGCCTAAGTTCTTCATCCCAAAAGAAAAATCGAGCTCCAGTTTTTCCTCAAACAGCTTCTTTTGCTTTTCCGTTAATAAACTGTAAACCAGGTTTTTTGTCTGTGAAGGGTTCAATGTGGGGTAGTCAAGGGAAACCAAGGTGCCGTTGACTCTTATGCGCGGCGGAATATATGTAGTTATATGTAAATCACTGGCATCTCTTTCCACTGTAATTTTCAATAATTCTTGAATTGTTACGACCATTTTACTCCTCCATGTCTCTAACTGTTTCTCTTAAAACCTCCTCGATAGAAGTTATTCCATTTTTAATCTTTACCAAGCCGCTCTGACGCAAAGTTATCATTCCCTGCTCCATGGCTTTCTTTTTAATCTCTTTTGACTGCGCCCGTGCCAATATCATATCCCTTATATCATCTGTCACTTTCATGACTTCAAAAATTCCTGTACGCCCTTTATATCCTGTGTTATTACATTCATTGCATCCATTTGGCTTATATGGCTTCACAGTCTGTACTTCTTCTGGAGTAAACCCAATATCTATAAGCGCATCAGGAGAAAGGTTGTGCCTCTCCCGGCACTTTTTGCAAAGCTTTCTCACTAATCTCTGGGCCACAATCGCAATGACCGAATCAGCGATTAAAAAAGGCTCTACGTTCATGTTGACAAGACGGTGTATTGTGCTTGCTGCGTCGTTTGTATGGACGGTGGAAAACACCAGGTGGCCGGTCAATGCTGCCTTGATAGCAATATCCACTGTCTCGAAATCCCGCATTTCTCCTACCAGCATGATGTCCGGGTCCTGACGCAGAAAACTTCGTAATGAGGCAGCAAAGTTTAACCCAATTTCTTCATGGATATTGACCTGGTTTATTCCAGAGATATAAAACTCCACAGGATCTTCTGCTGTTATTATATTTTTTTCAAAAGAATTCAAATTTGATATGGCAGAGTATAATGTGTTAGTTTTTCCACTTCCTGTAGGCCCTGTGACAAGTATAATGCCCCATGGCCTTGAGATGGCGTCCATGAACACTTCCAGAGATTCCTTCTCAAATCCTAATTGCTTTAAATCCAGCTTCAACATCGATTTATCAAGGATACGGACAACAACTTTCTCTCCAAAAATAGCAGGGATGCTTGAAACACGCATGTCCACTTCCTTGCGGTTGCCATTTTCCAGCTTGACCCTCATTCTGATTCGCCCGTCTTGAGGCAAGCGTTTTTCAGCAATATCCATGTTTGACAGAATCTTCACACGGGAAGTCACTGGATTTTTAAACTTTAAAGGAAGATTCATCGTTTCATAAAGTGTTCCATCTATACGGTAGCGGATGCGGAAGGAGCGCTCATACGGTTCGAAATGCACGTCACTTGCACCCTTCTTTATTGCATCGATAAAAATAGTATTCACAAGAGTAATGATAGGGGCTTCCTCAGTAGACTGAACCAACTCTTCGATGTCGTAGTCTTCCTCTTCTTCTTCGATTATGTTGACACTTGTGTCCTCAGCCTGTTCAATTTCATCAACAATTTGCTTTACGCGGAGAGAATCCGCAGAGCCATAATATTTATTGATTGCATTAATTATAGCTGATTCTGAGGCAATTACCGGCTGGACACTTAACCCAGTCCGAAACCTGATATCTTCGATAATATTCAGGTCTGTGGGATCGACCATCGAAAGAGTCAAGAAAGACCGGATGCGATGAATCGGCATAACTAAATGTTTTTTTGCTATATCAACTGAAATAAGATTGATTACATCGGGATAAACATCGAATTGATCCAAATCGATGTAAGGATATCCCAACTGTCGGCTCAAGGACTGGGCCATGTCTTCCTCAGACACATATCCCAAACTGACTATGGCAGTCCCCATAGAAACTTTGTTTTTCTTCTTGTATTCCAAAGCATCTTTTAGCTGCTCGGTATTAAGAAGCTTCTCTCTTAAAAGTAACTCACCAAGATTTGAACTCATTTTCGCTATTTAAAGATAATGAATTTGACATTTTTTGTCAATAAATATAACTGAGAGGGGTCAGTTCTTTCATTATCATGAGAGGGGTCAGTTCTTTCATTATCATATTTCACTCTTTTCATAACGATTGATTACTCGACTAATAGTCGTGTAATGCAACCCTAAATATTCTCCTATCTCCCTCATAGTAAAATTGTAATCATAATATACCATGTATATTATCTTATCCCTTGGCGTACCTTTTCTCCCCTCCTCCTGAAATATTTCTTCCAATTGCGGCAACAAACTTAGTTGCTGCTCTCTTGGTATTTCTAACATATTATCAAATGACTCTTTATTTAAATAGCTATTAACACGCTTTACAAAAGCCTTAGTTCCCAATATAATTTGTCCCACTAATTCTTTATGAGGAAAATCTATACCATAACCAGACATTACAAAGTTTTTGTAAACTTCTATGGCCTTTATTTTATCTGATCCAAGTTGTGTCAATATCCAATCAGTTATTAAAAATTCAGGTTTTTTCACTTTTCCAATTATTGCACAATAGCTACTCCAGGGCCATTCTTCTGGCTGACTTACAATACCAGCTCTGACAGGGTTTAAAACTATATATCTACTCAGTTCTAAAAGATATGATTCCTTTTCCACTAAAATCGCTTTATATCTCCCTTGAAAAAGATGACCAACTCTTTTATATTTATTGTTAAACTTTTGAGTATAAATCCCATTTAGTTGCTTCATCCCTCTCGATAAATTACTTTCCAGTGTTTCTATTAACAAATGGTAGTGATTACCCATTAAACAATAACCATGACATAGCCAATGAAACCGTTTAACCACTAAAGCTAACAGTTCAAGATAACTCTTTTTATCCTGATCATTCCTGAATATTGCTTTTCTCTCATTACCTCTTGCTGTAATATGATATACAGCTCCAGGAAATTCAATTCTTAGTGGCCTGGACATGAATCAATTTTACCATATTAAATGTTATAATGAAAGAACTGACCCCATAATCAAATCAACAGGAATAAAGCTGGCACGCCTGGAGGGACTCGAACCCCCGACCCGCTGCTTAGAAGGCAGCTGCTCTATCCTGCTGAGCTACAGGCGCGCACCATTGAATCAGCCATTATATTAAGAGTTTGGCTCTTGTTATTTGGCTGCTCTTTATTTAATCAAGTCGGGGAGACCGGATTCGAACCGGTGACCTCCTGCTCCCAAGGCAGGCGCGCTAACCAAGCTGCGCTACTCCCCGCTTAATCTTCTTGAAAAACAACCTGCCAGGCATCAAGAGGACTCAGCACCCCTGGCTTTTGAGCTAAGTCATATTAGCAAAACAGGCCTTTGTTGTCAATTTTCAGCTTCGCTTTAAACCTTTCTCTATGTCTTTTTTGTCAATCTTGATAAGGACAGGCCTGCCATGTGGGCAAATAGATGGGTTCGAGACTTTAAAAAGCTCCTCCACTAAATAAATCATCTTTGCCAAAGGAAGCGGCTCTCCTGCTTTAACCGCTGTTTTACAAGCGAGCGTTGCCACAAACGTTTTCAATTTCTCCTCAAGTGGACTTCCTTTCAATTCTTCCAATAAAGAATGCACGATGTCTTTTGCATCGGCCTCTTTCAATATGTCCGGAAATTCCTTAATAGCAAAGCTTTGGCCTCCCATGGATTCCACGCAAAACCCCGCCTCTTCCATAAGCTCTTTGTTCTCTTCCAAGCTAAGAACCTGGACAGGAGAGAGTTCTATAATAATAGGAATAAGTGCCAGTTTTCGCGGCCATCTCTTTTTCTTATGAATCTCCATATATTTTTCGAATAATACTCTTTCATGTGCATTGTGTTGGTCAATAATCAGAAGCTCCTCATCTTTGGCCGCAACAATATACATATTCAGATATTGGCCTAAAACACGCGGAAATAACCCCTCTTCCCCAGGCAGTGATTCCAATAATTCCTGCTCCCAGGGCATCTTTCCTTGCTGGAGGTTTAATTCATTGGCCCGGACGTCCTCACGGACCCAGGAGGTCCTCTTCTCTTCAGGCAAGAAGGGAGAAACCTTTTTTATCCCGGCTTCCCGGAGTATGGCCTTTGTCAATCCTGTTTGAATCAGGTGAAATACAGTCTGTGAATCTTGAAACCTCACTTCTGCTTTAGCAGGATGGACATTGACATCCACTTCTAAGTACGGAAGCTCGCAAAATATCCAAGCTTCGGCAAGCAGGTCTTTCTCCAAAAATCCTTTGTATGCTTGACTCAAGGCCGCATGAAAGATTTTATCTTTTACAGGACGACGGTTGACAAAAAACAGCTGATGGCTTCGGTCTCTGCGTCCGGAAGGAGGGCGTGAGGCAAATCCATAAATCCGACGCGAATCGTCCTTAAAATCTATTTCCATCAGATTCTCTATTACTGACCTACCATAAACCTGGTAAATTCTTTCTTTTAGATTCGTTACTGGTGGAAAATGAAACACTTCTCTTGTCCCATGGAGGAGTAAAAACCTCACTCCTGGATATGCAAGCGACACACCAATTAAATATTTTACTATGAGGGAAAGTTCTGATCTTTCAGACCGAAGAAATTTCTTCCGGGCTGGTAAATTATAAAACAAATCCTGCACTTCGATGGATGTTCCACGAGGAAATGCACTGCTCGATATTTCAAGAACTTTTTCTCCTTCTCGCTTAATCAGAGTAGCCTTACTGCCATCAGAGGATGTTTTTAAAGTTACTCTTGAAACAGCCGAAATGCTTGGGAGCGCCTCTCCTCTAAACCCTAAAGTGGCTATTCGAGCTAAATCCTCCTCTGTTGAAATCTTGCTTGTCGAATGCCTCTCAAAAGAAATCTCTGCATCCTCACGGCTCATTCCACAACCATTATCAGTTACTCGAATAAGTCTTTTCCCCCCATTAAGAAGCTCTACCCGGACATCTGAAGCACCTGCATCCAGCGAGTTTTCGACAAGTTCCTTGACCACAGAAAACGGCCTTTCTATGACTTCACCGGCTGCTATTTTTTGAGCTATGTGTGTGGGAAGCTGGATGATTTTTTTCATATCAAGCAATCACCTGGCCCTCCAAGCAATCTTGCTTTGCAGTTGTGATTCGTATCCGAACCTCTTCCTTCTCTCTGGCAGGGCAGGAAGGAACATATACTTTTAAATAATTAGGCGTCAAGACTTCTGTACCGCGATTTCCTTTTCTTATAATAATCGCCTTGCTTTCTTTCCCAATAAAATCATGGCGAAACGTCCTTATTTTCTCTAAAGAAAGTTTCCGCAACAAAGAAGCACGATCCTTCTTCTTCCGCCCTTGTACTTGACACCAATTCGCTGCCTTTGTCCCAGGCCGGGAAGAAAAAGCAAACACATGAAAATATGACAAAGGGGATTCCTTGAGAAAATCATAAGTCTGTGTAAATTCCTTATCTGCTTCCTCAGGAAATCCTACAATAATGTCAGCACCAAGAGATGCTTCGGGGGACCTCATGCGTAAATCAGCAAGCACATCCTTGTATTCAGCAACAGAAATGCTTCTGCCCATTCTCTTGAGAACATCATCCGAGCCGCTCTGTAAAGACAAGTGGAAATGAGGGCATATTTTTTTACTCGTTGTTAGAAAATCAAGAAACTTTTTGTTTAAAAACCTGGGATCAAGAGAACTTAGCCGTACCTGGCCAAGCCCTTCAATTGTTTCTAATTCCTGCAGTAAATCAAGGAGAGTTAATTTTGGCACCATATCAAGGCCGTATAAACACAGGTGAACTCCAGTAAGAATGACTTCTCTGAATCCCTGTGCTATGAAATTTTTCACCTGCTTAATGATTTTCAACTTCTCTTCGCTTTTGCTTTTACCTTTGACACTTGGGATGATACAAAAAGAACATTGATAGTTGCATCCATCCTGAATCTTTACTAAGGCCCTGGATTTATAAGATTGGACAAGCATTCTTTCCTGTTTTTCTATATGAGGGATAACAGCAGGAACCAACTTGTCTTTATCTTTATTTGATAAAATCTTCCACACTTGAGGGAATTTTAGGAATTCTTCCGGGGCTCTTTCTGCCAAACATCCGGTTAGAACAAGCCGTGCATTTGGATTTATTCTTGAGATTTTCTGCACAAATCGCCTGGCATCTCTATCTGCATTGGCTGTAAGGGTGCAGGTATTGACCAAGATTAAATCGCTCTGGGAAAACTTCGGCTCATACTTCAGCCCCAATCTCTGAAGCTCGTTGACCCAGAAAAAAGCTTCAGATTGGTTAACCCGGCAGCCAAAGCTCTGAACAGAGAAAGATGTCATAGATTCTCCTTGACCTTTTTAGAGCTCGTTTCAACCTGAGCAGCTAATTTCTCACGGTATTCCTTCATTTTTTTGTTTAATGAGGCATCCTTTAAGCTTAAAATCTGGATAGCCAAAAGAGCCGCATTTGCTGCTCCGGATTTTCCAATTCCCATGCATGCCACTGGAATTCCTTTCGGCATTTGAACCGTTGAGAGCAAGGCATCCAGGCCATTCAGGGTAGACCCTCCAACTGGGACACCAATGACAGGCCGCCTGGTATGGGATGCAACTACCCCTGCTAAGTGGGCAGATTCTCCAGCGATAGCAATAAAAACTTCCGCCCCCTGCTTTTCAAAAGCCCTGACAAGCGTTAGCGTTCTCTCAAGAGAACGGTGCGCTGAAGTTACTTCAAGCTCAAACAGGACATCAAATTCCCTGAGTATATTTATCGCTTCCTCTGCAACGCCAAAATCCGAAGCGCTTCCAATAAAAATTGCAACCTTCATACTATTCCTCCTATTTAATCGCCCCTATATCCCGGCGATAATGCATGGTCTCAAAGTATATCTTGGAAATCGCATCATATATTTTATCCATTGTCTTTTTTAATGTTTTTTCTGCAGCGCATACATTTAACACGCGGCCGCCCGCGGTAAAATATTCCTCGCCTTCCATCCTTGTCCCTGCATGGAAAATTGTGATACCTGGAATTTCTAAAGCATCATTGAGTCCTTCAATTTTTTTCCCTGTTTCATATTTGACAGGATATCCACCAGAGGCCAAAACAACACAGCCAGCTGCATTCTGGCTCCATTCGATTTCTTTCTGTAAAATATTTTCCTCAACAACAGCCATGAGAATTTCAACAAGGTCTGTTTTCATGCGCAAAACCTGAGGTTGGATCTCTGGGTCCCCAAAGCGGCAGTTGAACTCGAGGACTCTCGGCCCCCTATCTGTCAACATCAAGCCAACATACAGAACTCCTTTGTACTTTCTTCCTTCTTCCAGCATACGTGTGATTGTCCTGAAAACAATGGATTTAATAACATCATTAAATATTTCCTTGCCAATAAATGGAGAGGGAGAAATCGCCCCCATCCCTCCGGTATTTGGCCCTGCATCTCCGTCATAAATGGCTTTATGGTCCATAGTTGTCACCAAAGGAAGCATCTTGACCCCATCCGTGAGGACGATAAAAGAAGCCTCTTTCCCTTCTAAATATTCCTCAATAAGAACTCTATTTCCTGCATCCCCGAGTTTCTTTTCTATCATGAGAGCCTTTATAGTTTCCTCAGCCTTTTTAGGGCTTTTACAGATGATGGCTCCTTTTCCACCGGCTAACCCGTCGGCTTTTATGACCAGAGGATATGAAAATTCTGGAGTAGCCAGAATTTCTCTTGCTTGATCTGGCGATTCTACAATCCTACTATGTGCAGTAGGGATTTTGTGCCGCCACATAAATTGCTTTGCAAATATTTTGCTTCCCTCAAGCTCTGCCGCATTCTTTCTGGGCCCAAATATTTTTAAACCATTCTTTTCAAATTCATCCACGATCCCTAAAACTAAAGGAAGCTCTGGCCCTACTACCGTTAAATCTATTTTTTCTTTTAATGCAAAGTCTAATAATCCCTTAATGTCTGAATCTTTAATCGAAATGTTCTTTGCAATTGAGCTTGTCCCTCCATTGCCAGGGGCACAATACAATTCTTTCACGTGTGAACTCTGGGATATTTTCCAAGCAAGGGCATGCTCTCTTCCTCCAGACCCAATTACTAATACTTTCATTATTGACTCCCTCTCTCTTCTAACCTGAATTATGCATAAAAAATTCCTATTCCATTATATGTTTTAAATAATATCTATCTGTTATCATGATTTTTCACAATATCAATCAATAAATTTCCTCTGAAGATTCTCGCAAAGCAAATCCACAAAGCCAGCATATGGACAAATGCTTTTCAGGATTTCCGCAGCAATAGGGATTGCCTCATTTGCAGAAAGGCAGTATTTCATTTCAAGGAAGTTCTGGCGAAATTTTTTCACATCTTCTCTGACGTCTTTATTATTCTTTAATACTTCTGCAATAAATCCAGAGAGTGTATCAAAATCGTTCTCTTGCATTCCAAAGCGAGTCATTTCCTGTACACCCATCCGGATACCGCTGGGCTCCAGGAATGTCTCGTCATCAGGAAGCGCCTGATAATTGACAAGAATGTTATTTTCTTCAAAGCGCCGTGCAATCCCCTGCCCATTTCCATCGCCTTTCACCCTTATTAAAACCTGATGGGTTTCCGTGAAGTCATCAGCTTTATCTCCCTCTACAGCTACTCCTTTATCATTCAAGGCCCTCGCAAATGCTTTTGCATTGCGGTGGACCTGATTTTGATAGGCCTCTTTAAACTCATTCATTTCATAAGCCGCCATCAATAGCGCCAAAAGCGTCCCCAGATGATGATTGCTCGTGGAGCCTGGAAAGGAGCGGCTTTTTATATCTAACCACAATTTTCGAAGGTGGCTATCTTTTGGAAAATTCCCTGCAATCACGCCTCGCTGTGGCCCAAAAAATGTTTTATGTGTGCTTCCTGTTATCACATCAGCACCTTCATTTAAAGGCGTCTGGAACGAGCCATACAAACCCAAAACATGCGCCATATCAAACATGATAACTGGGAGCTTGGGCCAATCTTTAATCAAATCTGCAACAAACTTGATTGGTTCTTGATATATGAACATACTTTTTCCAAAGACCATGAGGTCTGGCTTGTGTTCATCAAGGAGTTCGCCGAGTTTATTCACATCTGGCTTGTACGGATTATCTTTTAAAACAGGAAAGTGTATTACTCTTTCCTGCCCTGTTTCTGGGTCCTCATCCACATAGTTGAACAATGCTCCCATTGGCTGGGAGCTCAGGTGGCCTCCCTTTGTCAAATCATTGTTCATCACAAGGCTCATCTTTCGCATGGGCTGCCCCTCAGCACGGCCCCTGTTTATGAATTTGACCATTGCTTTAAATACAATCTCATTGGCCATCTGCCCGCTGATTGGCCTTAGTTCAACATTTGAGCAATCAAAAAAGCGCCCCAATTCTATGCGTGCATTTTCCTCAACATCCTTGATGAAATCTATTCCTTGATAAAAATATATTTCCTTGCCTTTCATTGTTCGGTGTTCTGCATATCGTCCTGAGGGATCAGATATTTCACACATTTTAACCAATAGGGATGGCGTTGATTCAGAAGGAATAAGGTTGAAGCATTCTTTCTGTCGCCAGGAATTATTTTCCTTTGCCTTTTGCATCAAAGCATGGACATTCTCATGAAATAAAGCCATTGTCTTTACTCCTATTTTTTGATTTAAAGTTTCTCTCTTCAACCTGCAATAATTTTTTGAGGCGCATTTGGTGCCGACCTTCTTCAAAATGAGTATCGAGCCAAATCTGCACTATCTGCAGCGCCTCATCCAATGGGAGAATTCTTCCCCCCAGAGTCAAGCAGTTTGAATCATTATGCTTTCTGCTCATCTCGGCCACATATTCATCCCAACAGGGTGTTGCACGGATTCCTCTATATTTATTGGCAACTATTGACATTCCAAGGCCTGTGCCACAAACAAGAATAGCCCGGTCAAATTCTTTTTTTTCTATTCCTTGTATAGCTTTTTCGGCATAATCCACATAGTCTACTTTTTCGCCTGGCCCGCAACCAAAATCCCTGAACTCAATGCCTCTTTTTTTAAGGAAGCCAATAATACCTATCTTTAAATCATAACCTGCATGGTCAGAAGCTAAAGCAATCTTCATCCTATTCTCCTTTGTTTCTAACCTGAGTTATTCATAAATTATATAAACACCAATATTTATTTTCTCAATTGGGATTTTTGATTTTTTATTATAGCAATATTTTTCAGACAGTTAAACACCACAAAGAACTTAAAGTTATTGATTCTCTTCCATATTGTGTGGTCAGGGTGTTTATCGAGAAGTCAAAAGAAAGTATTCGTGTATAAAAACTCAAGCAGCACTATCTCTAACGAGTGCTTCAGCTTCAGGGAAGACTTGGATGGCTTTTAAAACAACAGGGTCGCTTTTCCGGTATGCCTTTATTCCTTCCTCAATCCCTAGCATGGAGGAGACGACCTCTTTTTCAAGCTCCCGCTTGATTTGTGGGAAAGACTCTTCAAATTCTTCTTTTTTATAACTAAACTTCTTTTTATTAAGATAAAGTTTAAAATCTTCTATAATATCAGAGTTCACTTCAAAACCAGCATCGACAAAAATTTCACGGGTCCTCTTTTCCCTTTGAGATTTATCCCGGACTGCAAAGATTGCTTTTTTCCCTAAAGCCGTCTGTTTGCTCAAAAGCTTTCTTGCATAGTCAAAAAACGCCCCATTAATAAGGAGTCTTGCTGTAAGATTACTGAACGAAAATTCTACTTCATAATCTGGGTCAATCCCTCCTTGCCCCAGAACTTTCCGGCCTTTTGATGTGTATTTTATCTCTCTTTCTTCTTCTGGGACTTCCCGGCGGAAGAGATAATCATTGATGTTGCTGTAATCCCTCTGAATAGATCTGCCGCTTGGAGTAAAATATTTGGCTGTTGTCAAAGAGATTGCTGCACTTGGAGTCAAGGGAAAGACTGTCTGTACAAGCCCTTTCCCCCAGGAAGTATCACCAACAATCAAACCTCTATCATTGTCCTTGACAGCCCCGCTGACAATTTCAGAAGCACTGGCGCTTCCCTGGTTGATTAAAATTATAAGTGGTATTGTTTCGTATTGATTATTTTTAAAAGCCCTGAATTCTCTGTTGTAATAATTATTTCTTCCCTTTATGGCAACGATTTTTGCACCTTTTGGTAAAAATTCATCCGACAACTCTATAGACTGCACAAAGGTCCCTCCGCCATTTCCTCTCAGGTCAAGAATCAGCTTCTTCATGCCCTTTTGTTCTAAAATCTTCATTTTCTCTTCAAATTCTTTTGTAGTGGTTTCAGCAAAGTTGCGGATGAAAATGTACCCCACATTATCTTGAAGTATAAATGCGTAAGGAACGCTGTGAAGGGGTATCTCCGCACGCGTAATCGTGAGTTCTAAAGGACGTTCCAGCCCTTCCCGGACAATCGTGATATTCACTTCAGTCCCTTTGGGCCCCCGAAGTCTTTGCATCGCCTCATAGCTTGTTATTGGCTTTGTGCTCTCTCCATTGATAAGGGATATGACATCTCCGGCTTGAATGCCAAGTCGATAAGCAGGGGTTCCTTCTATCGGAGTAATCACAACAAGCTTATCGCCCTGTTTTTGTATCATTATGCCTAAACCATAATATTTCCCTTTGTATTCTTCGGTAAGGCGAGAAAAATTTCTGGGATCTAAAAAATACGAATGAGGGTCCAGGGTCTTAAGCATTCCCTTAATAGAGGCCATCTCGATGTTTTCCTCTGTCACATCTTGAAAATAATCACTCTTAATTAAAGAGGCAATAGACGAGATTTTCTTTAAAGAAGAAGTCCATATGTCTTGTTCCCATATAGGAAGGACTACAAGAACAAAAAATATAATGGATAAAAGAAATATTTTTTTCTTCATAGGGCTCTTTCAGAATATTAATATTACCAGAGCGAGCAGGCCCTTGTAAAGTTCTTATTGACTTAACCAGGTTGAATCACTATATTTGCATTTGTCAAGAAAAATAAGAAGGTCGAAAAATGTTTGGTAATATAGGATTCCCGGAATTACTCCTTCTTCTTGTTATCGCACTTCTCGTATTTGGACCTAAAAAGCTTCCTGAAGTTGGTAGATCTATCGGAAAGGCCCTTCGAGAGTTCCGTAGGACTTCTGATGAAATAAAGGAAAAAATTGAGGAAGAAATCCAGGCAGATGAATTCAGAGAAATTCAGGACGAGCTAAAAAAGGACATCTATGAGAATGATGAAAAGGAAAAAACCCCCTGATGAGATGACCTTTCTTGAGCATCTTGAAGATCTTAGAAAAAGGATTTTTTTCTCCTTCATTGCGATATTGATAGCAGTAATCCCGGCCTGGATCTTCAGTAAAGACATTTATAGAATTCTGGCTCGCCCTGTAACCAAATTTTTACCCGAAGGCGAGAAACTGGCTTTCACTACACTCACAGCTCCATTCATGCTGTACATTAAAGTTTCATTCCTGGCCGCTATTTTTCTTACAGCTCCTTTTATTTTCCTCCAGCTTTGGTATTTTATTGCTCCTGGGCTTTACCAAAAAGAAAAAAAGGGTGTCATCCCTTTCGTCCTCTTTACAACTGTATTTTTCACTCTCGGCGCCTTATTTGCCTATTTCATCGTCTTCCCCTGGGCTTGTAACTTCTTTCTCAGAATGGGTTCTGAATTTCGGCCTGTGATAACCGTGGATACATACTTCAGTTTAGGCGTACGTGTGATTTTGGGTGTTGCAATTGTTTTCGAACTTCCCACTCTTGTGTATTTCCTTTCACGAATGGGGCTAATATCTGCGCGGTGGATGGTTAAGAATTTCAAATATGCTGTCCTTGCTGCTTTTACCATTGCAGCAGTCATAACACCAACTCCTGACATGATAACCCAGAGCATTATTGCTGTGCCCATGTTACTCCTGTATTGCTTTAGTATTATAGTCGTTGTCATTTTTGGGAAAAAGAAAGAAAAAAAAGAAGAAGAGTCTGAAGAACACCTGGAAGGATAAAATGTGCAAAGAAGCTCGTCTCATCGGCCTCACAGGAACAAACGGAGCAGGAAAAGGTGAAGCAGCAGCTCTTTTCCAGAAAAAAGGATATAAGTACTTTTCTCTCTCAGATTTAATTAGAGAAGAACTCCGAAATAAAGGACAAACTATCACACGGGACAATCTCATTAAAATGGGCAATTATTTGCGCAATAAATTCGGGCCTGATATCTTAGCAAAGCGTGTTGTTGAAAGAGTCCAAGGGAAAGCTATTATTGATAGCATTCGCAACCCCAGAGAAGTTGCTTATCTAAAAAAACAGAAAAGCTTCCTTCTTCTGGCTATCGATGCACCGGTCGAGATCCGTTATAGTCGAGTGATTAAAAGGGGAAGGCAAGAATCTGTGGATTCTCTTCAGGAATTCATTGCAAAAGAAGCAGAGGAGATGTCTACTAAAGATAGTGGTCAGCAATTGCAAAATTGCATGAAAATGGCAGACATTGTTATTATCAATGATAGTTCCCTTGAAGATTTCCACAAAAAGCTGGAGGAATTTTTATGCCCATGAAAAGAATATCTAAAGATGAATATTACCTTGGAATTGCCAAGGAAGTATCAAAGCGGAGCACATGTTTCCGGCGTTCTATTGGAGCCATCATCATCCGTGATGACCAAATCATATCAACTGGCTATGTGGGAGCTCCACGGAAAACCAAGGACAGCTTCGAACATGGCTTTTGCCTTAGAGATAAACTCAATATTCCTCATGGCCAGCGATATGAATTGTGCAGAAGCGTCCATGCCGAACAAAATGCCATCATCAATGCTTCCCGGGCAGGCGTAAGCCTTCTTGGAGGAGACATTTACATCTATGGATGCACTTATGATACACATGAGCAAATCAATGCCTTCCCTTGCTTTATATGCAAGAAGATGATAATCAATGCCGGGTTGAATCGGGTGATATGCTCGACATCAGATGGGAAAATGAAAATCTTCAATGTCAGCGATTGGATAAAAGATTGGAAGGAAGGTGATATAATCGACGACAAACTCCAGTACAGTTAAACATCCTGTATTTGCATTTTGAATCAGCCGGGCTTACCGAAATATTAACAGAGATTAAATATGAAAATACGCAAAAAATCATTTCTTTCATCTATTCTTTTTTTTATCTTTATTTTTCTTTCTGTTTTTTGCTTTTCCAAAAGCACTCATGTTCAGCAGCAAAAAACATCATCAACCATTTCAGATAAGATGAGCCTCCTTAAACTCCTTGGAATAACTCCCTCTCCTGAATCTATTGACTACATCCAAAACAAAACACAATTTCAACTGCATACTCTTCTTACCGAACAACGACACCCCAAAACCTCGAACCTGAGCGAGCAAATCCAGAAGGATTACGAAGCTGGACTTCATCTACTTCTTGACGTAGACGAAGATATTGCAATGAAGTTAAAGGAAATGGCCCAAAATACAGGGCGACTCGAACAACTTGCCAATGCGATTCAACAGGCATTGTTATCTAAAAAGAAAATTTATATTTATGGCTGTGGGGCAACTGGCCGTCTGGCAAAGCAAATGGAAAGTACATTCTGGAGGCCTTTTTGGAAGAAAGTTAAAGAAAACGAAAAAATATGGGCAAAGATAAAGCCGCACATTGCCGAACCAATAGAAGAGCAGCTTGTCGGTGAAATGACAGGTGCTGACCGCGCACTCATCAGTTCTCTGGAGGGTTTCGAAGATTTACAGCTTATCGGACGCCTTCAACTCGAAGACAGGAAAATAAAAAGGGGAGATGTCGTAATCTGCGTCACAGAAGGAGGGGAAACATCATCTGTCATCGGAACAATTTTAGCCGCCCTTTACCAATGGAAAGAGGCCAAAGCATATGAGCCCGAAAAAACACGCACAAAACTCTATTTTCTATACAATAATCCCGATGATGTTCTACGTCCTTTTGACCGAAGCCGAATTGTACTTGATGAACCCGGCATCACTAAAATCAATCTAACCACAGGGCCTCAAGCCATCACTGGCTCAACCCGAATGCAGGCCATTACGATTGAAACATTTATCCTCGGGCATGTACTGCAGGAAGCACTGGAGAGAACATTGCGGCGGTTTTTGTCCAGAAAAGACATGTCCCAAATAGGATTCGAAAATTTCCCAGGTCTGGAAAAGAGATTAACTGGCTTTTCAGAAATCCTTAACCAGGTGAAAAAAAGTATCCCATCGATTGCTAAATTCACCCAACAAGAAACACAAACCTATGCAAATGGTCATTTTTCCACATATTTTGCACAAAAAGGTTTAATCACTGTCTTCATCGACAGCACAGAACGAAGCCCTACCTTTCGCCTTTTCCCGCTTGATACTGTGAAAGAAAAAAAGAGAAAATGCTGGATTCAGGTATGGACACCAGCAGCAAATCTCAAGGATGCCTGGCAGGCATTCCTTGGCCGGCCATTCCGGGGGCTTTCACCTGAAGTATATAAAGAAGCCTTTGAAAGAGAGATTACTGATTCCTATCTTAAAACAGCTGCCCTGGAAAGTTTAAAGAATGCAGACAGCAACCAGCAATTCCTTTATGATTTCTCATTTTCAGAATTCAACATAGTAAACCGGGGGCCCAAACAAGGAGACCTTGGAGTATGTGTTCTAATAAGCCCTGAAGAACTTGGGCTGAAATCCAAAGACTCCCCTCCCCAAAAATTCATCAATCTCTTTCTTGAAAATAAAGCCAGTATCGCCCTCATATTAATCACACAAAATTCTGAAAACAATATAATGAAAATTACAGGGAATATTTCTGGTTTCTCTCCTGACAAGAAAGATTCCCTTGTTGCGCTGAGAATCGATGGCAAGAACGATCCTCTGGGAGTTAATCAACAAGTCGCACTAAAAATCGTCTTAAACGCCCATTCTACAGGTGTGATGGCCCGCCTTGGGAAAGTCATCGGAAACACAATGACAAACGTAAGCCCGAGTAACCTCAAACTGATTGGCCGTGCTACTTATCTTATACAATCCCATGTGAACGACGTCTTAAGCAATCCACGGTGGGTCAAACAATATGGCCTAAGGAAACAGATTTCTTATGGTGAAGCAACCGCTGTTCTTTTTGAAGCTATTAGATTCCTCAAAGACAAGAAAAATCTTGGCGGACAAACGGCTGAAGTAGCACTATCCATAATACACATCCTTGAGTCATTGCGCCTCAAAAAAGCCATAACACAGGAAGAGGCATTTTATATAGTCAAAACAAAAGGATTAAGCGAGTATCTTGCTCATGTTACTTCTTAAACAGAATCAAAAAGTGCGCTATCGTAAACGGCTTTTTGCCATTCTTATTCTCATTCTAATTTCATCTGAAGCAAATCTCATTCTTGCTTTTCCACTTGTAAGATCTCCTCTTCCGCATGAACGCGTGCTGCTTGGAAATGAAATTTTTCTCGAAGATTTTCCATCTGTGCTTAAAAACAAGCGTTTGGGGCTTGTAATAAATCACACATCATCTCTTCCTGACGGGACGCTGCTTGTAAGAGCTCTCCTGGATAAAGGAATCACCATCAAGGCAATTTTTTCCCCTGAACATGGCTTCAGCGGAAAGGAAGAAGCCGGCTCCAATATAAAAGACGGTCAGCTTGAAAACATACAAATCTATAGTCTTTTCGGGAAAACCAAAAAGCCAACTCCAAATCAAATGCAAGAAATTGATGCACTCGTCTATGACATCCAGGATATAGGAACTCGCTTCTACACTTATATCACCACACTCAAATACATCCTTGAAGCATCCTCCGAAAGCAATAAGCCGGTGTATGTTCTTGACCGACCAAATCCTGTTGGTGGAGAAGTCATCGAAGGCCCTATTCTGAAGCCGCAGTTTGAATCTTTCATCGGACCATGTCCTATCCCTGTAAGATACGGCTTGACTGTTGGCGAGTTGGCCTTGATGATGAAGGGGGAAGGATGGGTTCCTAATGACGTTGATTTACATGTAATTCCATTGCGTAATTGGAAGCGCACATGTTTCTGGGAGGATACCGGGCTGCGGTGGATACAAACCTCCCCAAATATTCCTACGCCTCAAACAGCAATACTTTACCCCGGGATTGGCCTTCTTGGAGGAATTATCCTGAATCAGGGACTCGGCACATGTAATCCATTCCTCCAATTCGGCGCTCCATGGCTCAAACCTGAAGCCATTATTCAGGATTTACATGGAGGAAAAGATTATGGACTTTCCTTGGAATCTTTAACTTATATTCCCCGCTCGCTCCCAGGAAAGACCCTTCATCCTTCTTATGAAAACAAAATCTGCCATGGTATTCGCATACACATTACACAAGAACAAAAAGTTCTTTCCATTCGATTTACACTTGCATTGCTCAATGCTATAAAAAAATTCCATCCCGAGCATCTACGACCTGTATCAAGACCATTAAAGCTAATGTTCGGTAACGATTCCTTAACTCAATTCCTTAAAGGGGAAAAGACATATGAAAATTTATTGACTGAGATGGAAAAAGACGAGATCTGGTTCCGCAAATTCAGGCAAAAGTATCTTCTTTATGATTAATCCTTGTAATTTCGGCTAATATATTTTAAGTTCTTGTAAAAATAACTTCTGTTGTTTATCCAATTTCCAGTACTAAATTAAATCTTAGGAAGGAAACTCAGGATAAAGGTAATAAGCTCTAAAATCCAGTCGTCTGCGAGCTGCCTTTTTTTCAAGGTCTTTATAAGGAGATTCATAGCCAATACGGGAGGGCGGGAATATGACAAAAGCTCCTGCCTGCATGATTTCACGCAGAATTGAAAGGTCCAGCCCTTCTTTCACATGGAGAATAAGATTGGAGCCGACAGAACGTTCTGAATGAATGAGCTCCAATATTAAAGTCCGGCTCTCATCATCTTTGAGACTTTGGCTTGAAATGTGGACCAAAGCTCCGCTTTTTTTAAGAAGCATTAGAGAACTGCTTAAAGCTCCATAATGATAATAAACAAGCCAGGATCCTCCCTTACGGTAGTTCTTTGCCAACTGGATAAGCTGCGAAAAATCCCGCTCAGTGTCTTTGTTTGTCATGTGAATGTAAATGCCGTTTCCACCCAAGTCCTGGAGTTGAGAAAACTTATCGTCTTGCTTTTCATGTTGTTCTTGCCCAAAGGCACCATAATAAAAATAAGCCATGATTCCCTTTCCACGCTTACACGCATTATGAATAATCAACAATTCTTGAGCATCTTTCCGGACTTCATCAGAAGTGTAAATATCGGCTCCTGCTTTTGCAATCCATTCCATTTGTGGACAATCAAGGACACCAGTATCTATCAGTCGAAAATGTCTTCGCTTCCGGCGGGAAAGCCTGACTGCATCCAAGATCCAGTCAAATTCATATTGGTCGTCACGGACCGTTATTTCCTGTCCAGAAGCAGCTAATGAAAGTAATTCAAAGTTTCCGTCTGCTTTTTGGGCTTCAATATCTTCTGCCATTTTTTCCCTTTTCTTATTGTTTATTTTCAGTAAAGCTTTTTGTGTTTTAGAAAAAAATATCTTCGCATAAAGGCGTATTCAAGTAAAGTGGTTTATATTTTTCTAATGAGATTGCCACGTCACTGCGCTTCTCGCAATCAGTCTGCGTCACAATTCGAAAAAATGAAAAATTCAGTAAAAGATTTCCCATTTGAGGCTAAAATTAGGGTAAATAAGTATTTTAAATACTCTTTTTTAGGTAAAATATCGTGTTTATTTCCCATTTTAAATCCGGTATTTAATTGTGACACAGCCTGAATGACACACTAATCAGAGTCAAGAAAGGCAAGCAGGTCGAGAAAGTCATGAACGTTAATATTATTGCGAGTACTTTCTTCCCTGTAATTGCGGGTACTTCCTTATTATATTATAGCGAGATTATATTATAGCGAGCACCTTTTCTCCTGTTATTAGGGGCGCTTTCTTCCCTGTCATTGC
>JACUUK010000128.1 GCA_014859315.1 Candidatus Aminicenantota bacterium | reverse complement strand
CCTACCTTCCCCCCTACTACTTCTACCTTCCTACCTAAATTTAAAAACAAATATACTGGGAGCGGCTTAGTTGAAGATGACGATAGGACAGATAATAGAATACTTTGAGAACAACCGTTAATCGATCTCTTTGTTTTTTCTCAATAAGAACAAGAATATCTATAGGTTTTGCAAGCTCGGGCTTCAAAATAAGCTGCTGAACAACAGACTGTATTGTTTTCCCTCTTAAATTCTATTACGTAAGATCCTGTTTGGATAGTCCTCTCTTTAGTTTCTCCGGATTCCAATGTTGCTATGTTAGAACCATTTAGGATACATTTCTGAACATGATTGGATTTATTCGTTACCTCCAGTGTTGCGGTTTGATTTTTCTCGCATTCCGGGAGAGGTAATAAATCCTTGCAAGATATCGAAACGAAAAGCAAAATCGATACGATGAAAATTATGGTAATTACTCTGAATCTATTCATTTTTTTAGTCCGTTCAATTTATTTATAAATTCCAAAAATTTTTAAAGTAAAACTCCCAAAATCATACCTCAAATTTTACTTTTATAATCTTTCATAAAACTTTTAATGTCATATTTAATATAACAAATTAATAGCGTTTTATCAACAATAGAAAATTGGTTTTTTGGCATTGCCTGATTTAGCTTCGGTTTCATCAAATTTCTACTCTCTGAGCTACTCTGTGACATATTTTAAAGAAAGTAAAAATATATATCCGGTCAAGGAGGATTCAGCAATGATGATTACAGTAAAAGCAGCAGATGTCCAGTAGTTCCTCAACTTGATTTTTGCAACACTGTTTTATTTTTGGCCTTAAAGCACGGCATTTGCGATTGCAAATCTTCTGTTCAATCTCTTAGTTATTGTTTTGACTTTGTTTATAATCATGTTACGTAACTTTTAAAACCAAACATTCGGGAACAAAAAACTCATGGCACACTGACTTCCCTGTTTTATTGACAACAGAGAAGGTTTCCGTTTAAAATGATTAAAATGTATAAATTGATAATTCAAAAAATTTTCGGGACACAAACCGAAAGAGACATTAAAAAATTACACCCATATGCTGCTAAAATAAATGAGTTAGAACCACAAATCAAAAAACTCAGTGACGCCCAACTAAAAGCCAAAACTGCTGAATTTAAAGAAAAACTCAGCCAGGGAGCCAAATTGGACGACCTTCTGATTGAAGCATTTGCTGTAGTACGCGAAGCATCTGTACGAACATTGAAAATGCGCCACTTTGATGTGCAGTTGATGGGAGCTGTTGTTCTCCACCAGGGAAAGATTGCTGAAATGAAAACAGGTGAAGGAAAAACCCTTGTGGCCACAATGCCTGCCTACCTGAATGCACTCGAAGGAAAGGGAGTGCATATTGTCACTGTAAACGACTACCTGGCTAAGAGGGATACTGAATGGATGGGCCCCATATATAATTTTTTAGGACTTGAAGTCGGCACTATCCAACACGACATGAGTGATTATGAAAGAAAGGAAGCTTACCGAAAGGATATAACATACGGAACCAACAACGAATTCGGTTTCGATTATCTACGCGACAATATGAAATTTCGGCTTTCTGATCTTGTTCAAACCCTTCATCATTATGCAATCGTCGACGAGGTAGACAGCATCCTCATCGACGAAGCACGAACTCCTCTAATCATATCCGGCCCTACTGAAGAAGCCACTTCAATTTATTATAAAGTGGATAATATTATCCGGCGCCTTCGTAATAATCAACACTTCCAGGTGGATGAAAAAACAAGAACTGTCTCTCTTACTGAAGAAGGAGTTGCAGAGGCAGAAAAATTGCTTAACGTAAAAAATCTTTACGACCTAGCCCATATGGATTTAATCCACAGTATCAACCAGGCTTTAAAAGCCCACCATTTATTCAAAAAAGACGTGGATTATATGGTAAAAGAAGGAAAGGTCATCATTGTTGATGAATTCACAGGCCGATTGATGCCTGGAAGGCGCTATAGTGACGGCCTGCATCAAGCATTGGAAGCTAAAGAAAGAGTGCGGATTGAAGAAGAATACCAGACATTAGCTTCTATTACTTTTCAGAATTATTTCCGCATGTATGATAAACTCGCTGGAATGACAGGAACAGCCGCCACAGAAGCACAAGAATTTCATGCTATTTACAAACTTGATGTAGTAGAGGTTCCCACTAATAAACCTCTTCGCCGGCATGAGTATCCTGATGTAATCTATCGGACAGCTAAAGAAAAATGGAATGCTGTCGTTGAAGAAATCATCGAGAACAATAAAAAGGGCCGTCCAGCACTCGTTGGAACCATATCTATTGAAAACTCTGAACGCTTAAGTTCAATGTTGAGAGGAAAAAAGATTCCTCATGTAGTCCTCAATGCTAAATATCATGAGATGGAAGCCAAAATCATAGCTCAGGCAGGACGCGTAGGAGCCGTGACTATTGCAACAAACATGGCCGGACGTGGCGTCGATATACTTCTTGGAGGCAACTCAGAATTTTTAGCCAAAGAAGCACTTAAGAAGAAAGGCATTGACCTTGAAAAAGTCACACAAGATGAATGGGAAAACGCCCTGGCAGAAGCCAAAAAAATAACTGATATAGAACATAAAAAGGTAATCGAACTCGAAGGACTTCATATCATTGGAACAGAACGCCATGAAGCCCGAAGAATCGACAACCAGCTCAGAGGGAGAGCGGGCCGGCAAGGCGACCCTGGTTCCTCCCGATTTTACCTTTCTCTTGAAGATGACCTCATGCGCATTTTTGGAAGCGAAAGAATCTCTGCTCTGATGGCAAGAATTGGAATGGAAGAAGGGACCCCTATAGAACATAATATGGTCACAAAAGCTATAGAAAGAGCTCAAAGACAGGTTGAATCCCAGAATTTCTCTATCCGGAAGCATCTTCTTGAATATGATGACGTGATGAACAAGCAGAGGGAATCCATATATAATCTCAGGCACGAAATTCTTCATGGAAAAGACATGAAAAATTTCATCCAGGACCTGATCGTCACCCTCGTCGACTGGTTCATGGAAACCCACACACCAAAAGAGAGTTCTCCAGAAGAATGGGATATCGACGGCTTTAAAAAAGCGATAGGAGGGCAATTTGGTTTACTCATAGAGGATTCTTCTATAGATTGGGAAACCATAAATCATGAAGAATTAAGAGAAAAAATCCTCCAGGCACTCCAAAGCACATATGAAAAAAAAGAGAACATTATTGGAAGCGAGAGGATGAGGGAGTTCGAAAGACTCATCATGCTCCAAGTTATTGATTCACAGTGGAAAGATCATCTATTAGCCATGGATTATCTAAAAGAAGGCATCGGACTGCGTGGATATGGACAAAGAGATCCACTTGTGGAATACAAAAAAGAAAGTTTTGATATGTTTCAATCGATGATGGATAGAATCGAAGAAGATACCATTCGATATCTTCACCTTCTTGAGCCAATTACAGAAGTAGAACAGCCACAGCGAAAAGAACAGCCGATGTATTACCAACGACCTCAAGAGGCATCTTCCCCACAAAGAATCAAGCAGGCAAGATCCATGATTCCCAAAAAAAGGAAAAAGAAAAAAAGGAGAGGATAAGGGAGGGAAAATGCTCAATAATAATATAAAAGAAGGGCTGACATTTGATGATGTTTTGGTTCTCCCTGCAAAATCCGATGTGATTCCCGCAAAAGTCGATGTTTCAACCTATTTAAGCAGAAATATCATGCTCCGCATCCCAATTGTCAGCGCAGCAATGGATACGGTGACAGAATCTAAAATGGCTATTACTCTTGCCCAGCAAGGAGGAATTGGCATAATCCACCGAAATATGTCAATTGAACGCCAGGCAGAAGAAGTCGACAAAGTGAAGCGTCACGAAAGCGGGATGATCGTTGATCCAATTACAATGAGACCCCATAACAAGATCTTTGAAGCAAAGGAAATAATGAAGAAGTATAAGATCTCCGGACTTCCCATCACTGATGACAACAATAGACTCGTTGGGATTTTAACAAACAGAGACATCCGGTTCGAGTCCCGGATCCATCTCCCGATAGAAAAGGTAATGACCAAGAAATTGGTGACTGTTCCTTTGGGCACTCCCTTTGAAGAAGCAGAGAAACTTTTCCATAAACACAAAATTGAAAAAATTCTAATGGTGGATGAAAAACACCGCCTCAAAGGACTGATAACCTACAAAGATATTCTTAAAAGAATCCAGTATCCTAATGCATCAAAAGACAATTTTGGCCAACTTAGAGTGGGCGCTGCTGTTGGGGTGGCAGAAGAAACTCTTGAAAGAGCAAAAGCCCTCATTAAAGCCAAAGTGGATGTTTTGGTGGTTGACACTGCTCATGGACATTCACAAAGAGTTTTAGACACAATTGAGAAGCTTAAAAATGAATTTCCCAAACAAGAACTCATTGCTGGAAATATTGGCACGGTTGAAGCTGCCAAAGACCTTATTGGCAGAGGTGTCGATGCTGTCAAGGTCGGTGTAGGCCCTGGTTCTATCTGCACAACACGCATTGTGTCGGGAGCAGGAATTCCCCAGATTACAGCGATTGCTGATGTATTTTCTGTTACCAGAGAAAAAAACATTCCGCTTATTGCTGACGGAGGAATAAAATTCTCTGGCGACATCACAAAGGCAATAGTAGCAGGCGCAAGCTCTGTTATGATAGGAAATCTTCTCGCTGGAACAGATGAATCTCCTGGTGAAGCTGTTATTTCCCAGGGCCGTTCCTATAAAACATACCGGGGCATGGGCTCATTGGAAGCCATGCAGCATGGAAGCAGAGATAGATACTTCCAGGACTTTCAGACCACAGAAAGTAAGCTTGTCCCTGAAGGAATAGAAGGGAGAGTTCCTTATAAAGGAAGCGCTGTAAATATAGTTAAAATGATGGTAGGCGGCTTAAAATCCGGATTGGGCTATGCAGGCTGCCATTCGATTCCAGAACTGCAAGAGAAAGCACAATTCATCAGAATAACTCCAGCAGGGATTAGAGAAAGCCACGTCCATGATGTTATAATCACGAAAGAAGCACCTAATTACAATTTAGAATAAAGAT
>JACUUK010000014.1 GCA_014859315.1 Candidatus Aminicenantota bacterium | reverse complement strand
CGCCGGTTCCTCTCCATCCTTGCCAAGACCCTCCCACCCTCCACAATGGGCTTCGCATGGATAGGGACTGTCGCCGCACTTCTCAATTAGGTCAGATGTTTCCCTTATTACGGAAATAGAGCTGCTTGCATAAAAATCGGATTATTTCAGGAAATAGATTAGACTAAGTTATCTTAAAGAATTATTCAGAGAATACTTGCGCAGAGAAGATCTCTATATTTGCCCCTTTTTTCCATTCATCTTCATCCAGCCCAGCTTTCAGGCAGCCATGGCGCAGATAGGTTTCCAAATTCCAGTTCCATTCGACTGGTACTTGGGGAAGCAGAAGTCCTTTATTAAGTCCTTTTGATACAATAATGCCATGTTTCCCTACTTGAATTTCTGAAATGTCCGTTATGGGCTTTGGAATGCTCAGTACTGAGATTTCGATTTTTATTTCAGGCAGTTCTTCTATCGTAAGAGGCATAAATCTGAAATCTTGAGTAGCTGCAGCGATGGCTGCCTCGATTACAGTTTTGTATAGCTCTTTATAAGGAAGAGGATATCCAATGCAACCACGAAGCGTATCGTTTTCCTTAAGCGTGACAAAAGCCCCTTTTTTCTCTTTGAGATTATTATCTTCTATTTCTATATCATAAGTTTTCCCAGTTTGCAGATGATGCCGAATTGCGGTCCGGGCCAAGCCAAGTAAAAATCTTTGTTGTTCGGAATTCAATGAATGATTCATCTTATTTTCATGTTTTCAGGTCGTTTAAGATCGATAGGTTTGAGAAAAAAATCCTTGTCATAGTCTATAACATATGGCTGAATCGATATGTTTTTCTCTTTGTCCAGATCAATTTGGAGAAAGAGAAAACCTAAGGTCATAGGAGATAATATTTTTTGTATTTTTTCACTGTCAACATGGAAAGAATAAAAACCAAGAATTTTTTCATCGAAGATTTGGTTCAATTTGACAAAGTCTGCATAAGAGGGAAAAAAGCCAATTGCAGACTGAAAGATTCTTTCCACAAAATATCTGTGCCCCCTCTTGTGGCCAAGAAGAATACCGTCGGGATTAGTATGTGTAGAAACAAGACTTAATGCGTCAATGAATTGACATGCTTCCTCAGAAAGGTATGCATCCATTTTTATTGATTATAGCAGAATATTATTCAATGGGGAAGGTAAATACTAACCAATGAAGCATCTTTAATTCCGTGATATTTGAAGCTCTATCAATTCGCATTAACCAGTAAAGGCCCGAGAATGGCTTTGCTCCCCTCAGATTTTATACGCCATTCCCTCACCTCCCCTTTCGGCGGCCTTGAAACTCCGCATGTAAGCACCAATCATCAGTTATTGCCTCATGCCTTCTGAAGCATAGACGTTTGTTTGGTCTCGTGCTCAGACATCCTCGGCCGTCTTGGCCAGATTCCCTCGGGGTCGGTTCGGGAAGGCTAAATCTTCGAAGGTCGCTTCAGCCATCCTCAGGCCTTAATCCCTTCATCCTATCACGGGGGGGAAAATGCCTTTTTGCCAATTTTCAAATGGTCAAAGATAAGAATACAGCCAGTTATTTATTTTAATTAATTAATCCGATTTTTTTGCCCACACTAAAAGGCTGTAACCTTTATGAAAAAATAATAATTTGTCTAATCTTGAGAAAAACCAGACAACTGGATAGATCAATGAATAAAACTTAAAGGTTTTCTTTTTTGACTTGAATTCTTCAGAAGAAGCAGGCTTGATATGCCCATCTCTCAATTTTCCTGGGCCTTTTTTTGAGTAGAATTTGATGTAGAGAAAATTGATTATCAGTTCTATAAATTCAGAGAAAAAGCGCGAAAAAGTCCTGTGGTTTTCCAAATGAAGCTGTGCATTTTCAAGTTTTGGCTTAAGTTCCTTTAAGTTATACCCTTCCCTTTTGTGCCCAAAAAAATCTAATTTCATACCAAGAAGAGAGCGCAACCTGTGGAGCATTAAAAATTTACCAGTATGAGGAGTTGAAAGTATCAATTGTCCTCCTTTTTTGAGGACACGATGAATTTCCTGGAGGCAGAGTACATCATCTTCTATATGTTCGAGATAATCCAGGCTTACTACTTTATCGAATGATTCGCCTTTGAACGGAAGAGTTCTAGGTCCAATCTGAAGCAGGTTTTTTTCAAGAAGACTTTTTGCTGTCTGCATATTGGAAAAATCCTGGTCAACACTCACCCAGAAGCCGCCTTTCTGGCGTAGAAAATGACTAAGAATTCCCTGGGCACAACCTAAATCCAGGATTGTATCTTTTGTGTTAATCTTCAGGCCTTTTTCAAGAAGCTTTAATTTGTCTTTTTTCTTTATGGAGCGTTTAAAGATTTGGATTTGCCAGTGTTCTTCAGCCATTTGAAAGGATTATATTTTTTTTACTATGAAAAAACAAGGGAGGCATTTCCATTTCCGTGACAGTTAATTATGAACGTGTAATCTGTCACAGCGACGGTTCCCCTCCATCCTTGCCAAGACCCTCCCACCCTCCACAATGGGCTTCAGATGGAGAGGAACCGTCGCCGTACTTCTCAATTAGATCAGATGTTTCTCTCATCACGGAAATAGAGATGCTTTTATGACTCATTAACCTTCTTGACTAAGAAGATAGAGAGTTTTATCATTAAAAAAATGGAATACGAAATTGCTGTAGTCGGAGCGCTCGAGACCAACTGTTATATTGTATATTGCCAGAAAACCCATGCTTGTGCTGTGGTTGACCCTGGGGCAGAGCCGGAAAAAATAATTCAGATAATCACTAAAAACAACCTTAATCCTGTAGCATTAATCAATACTCATGGACATGTGGATCACATCGGTTCAAACAAGGATATTAAAGAGAAATACAATGTCCCTCTTTATATCCATCAACTGGATAGTCCGATGTTGGAAAGCGTCCATCTGTTTGAGCTTAGTTTTATTCTTGGAGCGAAAGATTCTCCTCCCGCAGATAAATTTCTTCAAGAGGGAGATGAAATATCGATTGGTGAGGGTGCTCTAAAAGTAATCCACACGCCGGGCCACTCACGTGGGAGTGTAAGTCTTTTAGGAGATGGATTTATCCTCTCAGGCGACACACTTTTTTTTGGAGGAGTAGGCCGCACAGACCTTCCTGGAGGGAACTGGGAAGAGCTTGAAGATTCCATAATAAATAAAATCCTCACACTTCCTGAAGATATTATTGTTCTTCCTGGCCATGGACCTTCCACAACAGTTGGAAAAGAGAAAAGCGGAAATTCTTTTATCAAATGAAACATTCTTCTTCTGAACCGGAGGATATCCTTCGGACGTTCCTTGGTTTTCTCTCTGTAGAAAAGGGGCTTTCAACAAATACGATCATCTCTTATGCCCGGGACTTGAAAAAGCTTTTTGAGTTCTTCCGCAAAAAAAAGATTCCATGGGCGTTGGCCAAAGAAGAGGATTTGATAGGATTCATCCACACACAAAGCCGCCTTGGCCTTTCAGCGCGCTCCAGGGCCAGGTGTATCTCTTCTGTGAAATCCTTTTACAGATTTCTCGTGCTTGATGGAATAATCAAGAAAAGCCCTGCGATTAACCTTTCGTCTCCGAAAATATGGCTATATTTGCCTAAGGTTTTAACTGTTGAAGAAGTTGGGCGGCTTTTAAAACAGCCAGGAGAAAAGAATTCGCGTGAAATAAGGGACAAAGCAATGCTTGAACTTCTTTATGCCACGGGGTTGAGAGTTTCAGAGCTTATTGCGTTGAAAGTTAATGATTTAAACTTAGAAGATGGATTCTTGCTCTGTCGAGGGAAGGGAGGCAAAGAAAGGATCGTTCCTCTTGGAAGAACAGCCTCTATTGCTGTACGAAATTATTTAGATAATGCGAGGCCTTTGCTCATGAAAGAAGAAACAAATGATCTCTTTCTCACATCTCGCGGAAAATCATTCACAAGGCAAGGATATTGGAAAATGCTTAAGAAATATACTCAAAAAGCAGGGCTTGACCTGGGAACAAGCCCACATGTTCTTCGTCATTCTTTTGCCACCCATCTTATGGAAAGGGGTGCTGATTTAAGGTCTGTCCAATTGATGCTCGGGCACAGCCAAATAACTACCACACAAATTTATACTCATGTAAGCCGGCAAAGATTACGCCGGGTCTATGATAAATACCACCCTCGTGCATAGTGCTTTATGATGTTTCCTTAGACGTTCCGGTGAAAGAGGAAAGGTCCAAAAATATTTGAACAGGTCTGGATATAAATAATTTTTTTTGAATAATGCTTCCAGACTGCTGGCCTATCCCAACTCGCAGACGATGAATTGCGAGGTTTAAGAGATATTATGACTTCGGTTTCATGAGACTGGGAAAAATATACAGGCCTTTTTTCTTCACTGCGCCATTTTTGATGTTTCCAGCTCCATTTGAAGGTTTTTTTTAGGGGTTGGTTCAAAATACTTTTTTTATCTAAAAAGACTTTGTTTGATCCTTCCTTTACATAAGAGTTGTAAGAAATATCATAGGCCGGGTTTGAATTTTCGGCAGTTGCAGGAAGAATAAGATTGTACTTATGATTGGATGGGTTCTGAGGGACAAGAAATCCCTGGACAAAGAAATCAAAATTGTATTTATCTTCTTTTCGTAAAATGCACTCAAAATGAAAAGAAGGAGTTTCTGAAAAATCACTTGTTAAAAGAATCTCATGTGAATCAGGAGTGTTTACAGATTCTGCCCCATCCCATTTTACAAAACATGAGTCTACATGGTAGATGATGAAATCTTCTTCATCCGGTTCCAAGAGTCCTGTCCATGAGGTTGTGAAAGAAAAATTTCCAGAATAGGTCTTTTCCCCTTCTTGAATTCTGTAATTCACGCTGGAGGTAAGAAGAATTTTTAGTTCCCACCATGTATAAAGTCCCTGGGCATCTAAAGGAGGCAACTGACAAGTGATGGCTGGGTAGAGGATAAGTGGTGAAAAATTAAAGTAAAATTCATCCTTTGATTGAGGATTAACAGCAGAGAATAGGACAGCGGCTTGAGTCAGGAAGAAAAGAATAAAAACGACGGCTTTTTTTCCCATTACTTAATTTATAGAATAAATCAGGCCATAATTCCATAAAATATTTTACGGAAGCAATTCAATTCCCGTGATATTTGAAGTTCTATCAATTCGCCCTAATGATGAAAGGACCAAGGATGGCCTTAATCCCTTCGTACTATCACGGAAATGAAGATGCATATAAGTGTATAGCCTGGATAATTCACGAGTCGAGGTTGCTGTAGACGTCGTTGCGAGGAGCGAAGCGACGTGGCAATCTCATGTTTTTGGTGAATCATTATGAGATCGCCACGCTTCGCCCGCGATGACAATCTCATCATAGCGCAGGTCGTCAGATCGGCTCGCCCGAAGGGTAAAGAATGCCGACATAGAGGAAAAGAAGTGCATGGGAAAAAAGCTTGACATGGCGAAAAAAAACCGCTAAATTAACTCATTAGTTTAATAAGTAAACTTATTAGTATGACAATAAAACTGAGAGGTTTAATAAAACTGTAATGCATAACTGTAAGGAATAAAATGAATGAAACAAATGTAAGGGAAGAAAGAAAGCAGCGGCTGTTCAAACAGAATAAGATGTATATTCTGAAAGCCGCTGAAATAGTGTTTGCACAAAATGGCTATAGCATGGCAACTGTCGATGACATTGCCAGAGAAGCACATTTCTCAAAAGCCACGCTCTACCGGTATTATAAAAGCAAGAGGGAAATATTTCTTGAGATTATTCATAATACTATTGTAGAGGCAAGGAAGAACATAAGGAAGATTCAGCAAAAGGAAATGACTTCTGAGGAAAAATTGAGAGAGCTCAGTCGATATATTCTTTCCTATTTCTACAAAAAGAAAAACATTGCACGGATACTCTACTTAGAAAAGTTTGCATATAAAAAAATTTCAAATTTAAAGCCCGAAGTAAAAGATTCACTGCCATACCAGCATCCACCGATTCCTGGTTTAATGAAAAATGAGATGGAAGAGATATTCGATATTATATGTGAAATCATAAATGAGGGGGTTAAAAGGGGTGAATTTCGTAAAGTCAATGTCAGTGATGCAAGTTTTATTTTTGGAGCCTTGATTCGTGGGTTTTTTTTAAAGGGCCCTGTTCAAAAGATTGTGTACAGTATAGATGAAAGTGTAGATTTAATGAATAATTTTTTCATTTATGGGATTAAAAAAGAAAGGAAGGAATAAGAGGGAGAGTAAAAATGCAGAAAGCAAAAAAAATAATTTTAATAATATGTATGGTTTTTTTCGCAGGGATATTTTCTTTTCCTCAAGAAAAATTAACCTTGACTCTTGAAGATAGCCTACGGCTTGCTCTTTCACAGAATCCATTTCAACTTGCGGCCGAAGAGCGGGTAGAGGCAGCTAAATCAAGAATTAATGAAGCTGTAGCAGGCTTCTTCCCATCTCTCAATGCCCAAGGTCTTCATACTTTGGATGAGAAGGTTATGGAACTGGAATTCCCTTCCTTTATTCCAGGGCAGCCTCCTCAAAAAGTCAAAGTTGATTTTACGCGGGACTATCAGTTTTCTTTGTCTTTGTCTTTTCCTCTTTTCACAGGCGGCAGATTACTTTCAGGATATAAGCAGGCAAGATATAATCTTTTCTCTACTCGGGAATCTGCCAGAGAGTCAGAGAATTCCACAATCTTTAACACAAAGAAAGCGTTTTATGGGTATTTGCTTGCACGGGATTTTGTGAATGTGGCCAGGGAAGCTGTGGAAGTGGCTGAAAAACATTATAAGAATGTAAAAAATCTATATGAAGTAGGCATGGCATCGAAATTTGATTTGTTAAGGTCAGAAGTCCAGGTTGCTAACCTCAAGCCGCAAATGATTAGAGCCAACAATGCTATGAAAGTGGCTGAACTCAGTTTGAAAACACTTTTAGGGTTGGATCTTTCTACTCCGATTGAGGTTAAAGGTGAATTGGCCTACGAGCCGTTTACCCCGGATTTACAGGAATGCATCGCTAACGCTTTGCAGAACAGGCCTGAAATTAGCCAGCTTGGATACCAGAAACAGGTTGCAAGAGAAATGGTGAAAATAGCACGCGCTGCAGATCTTCCGTCAATCGCGATTGCAGGAAATTATAATTTTTGGGCGGACAAATTTAATTTTAAGAAGCATAATTGGACTGATTATTATTCTATAAATCTTGTAATGACCATACCAATATTCAATGGTTTTGCCAATTCTGCACGGGCAGCACAGTCAATGGCAATGATTAGGGAGATTGAGCTGACTCAAAAAGGGCTGGAAGATATTGTAAAGTTTGAAACCAGGCAGGCCATTTTAAAAATTAAAGAAGCAATGGAATCTCTCCAATCCCAGGAAAAAAATGTCGAACAGGCCACAGAAAGTCTGAGAATAGCGGAATTGAATTATTCAGAAGGCCTGGCTACTACACTCGATGTCAGCGCTGCTCAGGCTGCTCTCTCCCAGGCGAAGACAAATTATTCACAGGCACTATATGATTATGTTATCGCAAAAGCAGAGTTGGATAAGGCCACTGGGGTTAGCTGGGTAAAAAGATAACAAAAGATACCTGGAACATTGATGGAGATACATGGAGGAATCAAATGAAAAAGATAATAATTGCAATAATTTTGGTAGTTCTTTTTATTACTTTTTTGTCATGTAAGGCACAAAATCAGAATGAAGAAACTGTGGAAGAAAGTTTTGAAGCAACTTCTGTTAAAGTTCATGAAGTCAAAAAATCAAGAATTTCCGAAAAGCTTTTTTACACTGGAATAATTGAAGCATGGAAAAAAATAAATGTGACTCCTGACATCGGCGGAAAGATTGTTGTTATTCATGTGAATGAAGGTGACCGAGTCGAAAAAGGGCAGCTTTTAGCCGAGTTGGATACACAGGCAGTACGGCTTCAATTGAAACAAGCTGAAGCGGTCTTAGCTGTTACAGAATCCAATTGGAAAGATGCTAAACTGAACATGGACAGGATGGAACGTTTAAGAAGGGAGAATGCGGTTTCTGAGCAGCAGTATGAGAAGATAAAATTGGCTTATGAGGCCTCAGAAGCTCAACTTGAGCAAGCCAAGGCCGCATTGAACCTTGTCAGGCATAACCTGAATGTATCTCTGATGAAAGCGCCATTCAGTGGAATAGTTGCTTCGAGGAATGCAGAGGTCGGGGAAGTCATTAACCCTATGATGGGTGGAATTTCTCCAAGCAGTGGTGTTTTAACATTGATGGATTTTTCCCGGGTTAAGATTAAAATAGATATCTCTCCAAGAGATATTGTCCGGATACAGAAGAATCAAAGAGCAGAACTTCGTGTGGATGCTTGTCCTGGACAGATTTTCGAAGGCCATGTTGCAATTGTTAATAAGGCTGCAGATCCTTTAACCAAGAAGTTTAGGATCGAAGTTTGGATTAATAATCCAGGTCTTGTTTTAAAACCCAATACATTTGGAGAAGTAGTTCTTGAAGTAAGCACACATGCCAATGCTTTGGTCATTCCGCAGAAGGCAGTGCTTGAAAATAGATTTGTTTTGGTTGCACAAGAAAATGTCGCTGTCCGTAAAGATGTTATACTTGGGCTCCAGAATTCAGACAAGGTCGAAGTCATCAAAGGATTACAGGAAGGGGAATTTGTAATTGTAGAAGGAAACTTTGGCCTTGAAGATGGAGCCAATATTCATATTGAAGAGGTCTTATAATGAAAATTCCGGAAATTTCTGTAAAAAGAAAAGTCACCACGGCCATGTTGGCCATGATTCTGGTCGTTTTAGGCCTGATATCGTTATCAAGATTAGGATTGGATTTTTTCCCTGATCTTGAATTTCCAACAGTCTCAGTGATTACTGCTTATCGAGGTGCTTCCCCTGAAGATATTGAGAATACAGTAACAAGGCCTTTAGAGCAAATCATCAATTCTGTTAGTAATGTCAAAAAAGTAAACTCCATCACCTCTGAAGGAGTCTCTCTCATCATGGTCGAGTTTGAGTGGGGGACAAATCTTGATTTTGCAGCACAGGATATTCGTGACCAACTAAGCCAGTTCAAGAGTTACCTTCCACCGGAAATAGACGACCCACTTGTTGTGAAATTTGATATTTCCCAGATGCCAATAATTTTTTACGGAATCACTTCGAAAATGCCAGTTTATCAACTGAAAGAGCTCATAAACGAGGAAGTTGCTATTCGCCTGGAAAGAATAAATGGAGTTGCCTCGGCGCAAGTATTCTCCTCGGATGTCAGGGAAATTATGATAGAGGTGGACCGCGCGGCTCTTGAATCTTACAGCCTGTCTTTTGACCAGATAATTTTATCGTTAAAGATGGAAAACATAAATCTTCCTGCGGGCCGGATTGTTGAAAGACATTCTGAATTTCTTGTAAGAACAGTTGGAGAGTTTGAGGACTTGAACGATATCCGGAAGACTATTGTGGGTTCTACAAAACTGGGGCAGCCAGTATATCTTGAAGATGTGGCAGAAGTGATAGATGGCATGAAGGAGGCACGGTATCATTCGCGAATCCAGGGCCAAAATGGTGTCTATTTGATTGTTAACAAACGTTCGGGCGCAAATACTGTCACCACAACTGATGCCGTCAAGAAAGAGCTTGCCAGGATTCAAGAAACCCTTCCTCAGGGCGTTGAATTTCATGTGGCTATGGACCAGGGAAAAATAGTCCAGAAAGTTATCAATAAAACAGCAAACAATGCTATTGTCGGCGGAATTCTGGCGATGTTGTTTATATTAATATTCCTCCGCAATTGGCGGCCAACAATAACGATCTTTTTAGCCATTCCGCTTTCTGTGATTACAACTTTTATTGCCTTTTATGTTGTGGGATACACTATCAATCTTCTGACCCTTGGAGGTCTGGCTCTTGGAATTGGAATGCTTGTGGACAATGCTGTTGTTGTCATTGAGAGTATTTTCCGCAATATTGAAGAAGGGAAACATCGGGCGGAGGCCGCAGTAACTGGTGCATCTGAAGTTGGGATGGCTATTACAGCTTCCACGTTAACTACTATTGCCGTTTTCTTCCCGATGGTGTTTGCTTCTGGAATAACAGGACGTCTAACTCGAGGGTTAGCCCTGGCCGTTGCTTTTTCTCTACTTGCTTCACTTTTTGTGGCTTTGACTGTAGTCCCTATGGTGGCCTCCATTTTATTTAAGGCAAACAACAATCCAGGAGCCAAGATTAAGACATCTCAGAAGAGCATATTTAAGCTGAGGGAGTTCTACAGGAAAATATTGAGTCGAGCATTAAAAAAGAGGTGGTGGGTTCTCGGAAGTGTCTTTGGGCTGTTTATAATTTCAATTATTATTATTCCTTTTATTGGCTCAGAATTTATGCCATCAATAGACAGACAAATGATTCTTCTCTCAGTGAAACTGCCTGTTGGGGCTTCCCTTGAGGAAACTGACCGTGTTGTCAAAATGGTGGAACAAGTAATGGCCCAGGAGCCTGCCATAAAAATTATTACTGCTCAAGCCGGTTCTCAAGCTGAAGACAATCCAGCAGAAGCTGCAGGAGGATTCGGCCCGACAGGAGCACATGAAGGATTTCTCTGGGTAGGATTGGTAGATAAAGATAAGAGAGAGCTCTCAGATGTGGAAATTCTGGAGAAGATCCGCAGAAGACTTCCGAAGATGAAAGATGTAAAGATTGAAGCTTTAGAGCTCAGCCAGATGATCATGGGTGGGGCACAGACTCCTATAGAGATAAAAATATTTGGAAAAGATCTTAATGTTCTTAAAGATTTGGCCGACAATATTGTGTTGAGAATCAAAGATGTAGAAGGATTAAGAGATGTTACCCACTCTTTATCTGAGGCAAAACCAGAATACCACATCACAATAAATCGGGACCAGGCATCTCGGCTTGGATTAAAAGTCAGCCAGGTGGCCACTACAGTGCAGACCGCCTCTTTAGGGAAAATAGCCACCCGCCTGAGAGAGGGAAATGATGAGATAGACGTGCGAATTCGTTTAAAAGAAGAGTTTCGAGATGACTTGAATGACATCAAGAATATTCCCATCATGACTTCCTTGAATCAAATCGTCAGGTTAGACCAGGTGGCCTCCATTTCAAGAGGAGAGGGTCCTGTGCAGATAACAAGGGAAAATCAGGCACGAGTTGTAAAGGTTATGGCTAATATTTACGGAAGAGATTTAGGAAGTGTTGCAAAGGATGTAAAAAAGAGGATTGTAAAAGTTGAAAAAAACTTGCCACCAGGATATTTCATCGAAATGGGAGGCCAATATGAAGAAATGAAAGATGCCTTTATCATCATGATTGGTGCGTTTGTCTTGGCAGTTTTATTGGTTTATATGATTATGGCCTCACAGTTTGAATCATTTCTGCATCCCTTTGTAATAATGTTTACAATTCCGCTGGCTTTAATTGGAGTTGTGGCAGCTTTGCTTATTACAGGGAGGCCTTTGAACCTTCCGGTATTGGTTGGTTTTGTCATGCTGGGCGGAATTGCTGTCAATAATGGGATTGTCATGGTCGACTACATCAACCAGTTGAAGCGAAGAGGATTAGAAAAAATGGAAGCTATACTCCAGGCTTGTACGGTTCGTTTGCGCCCGGTCTTGATTACAGCACTAACAACGGTTTTGGGAATGTTGCCCATGGCATTAAGTACTTCTGAAGGAGCTGAGATGAGAGCGCCTATGGCTGTTACAGTGATTGGCGGTTTGGTTGCAACCACTTTTCTTACTCTTTTCGTTATTCCGGTCGTTTATAGTCTTATAGAAAGGGAGAAGTTTAAAGAAAAATAACCAGATGATTTAACCTGGATTATTCACGAGTTGAGATTGCAGTAGACGTCGTTGCGAGGAGCGTAGCGACGTGGCAATCTCATGCCTTTGGCGAATTATCATGAAGGCATAGGCAATTTTTATGAATGATTCAGGTTAACTAACTGAAGGCGGCTGTCTTATTCTATGTCTTGTATCTGAGAAAAGCACCTATATTTCCGTATCTTCTCAATTGAGAGGGAGGAGTAATGTGTTTAACCTCGCAGTTCTTATTCATGGCCGCTTCTATGGATTCATCGATTATATCCACATAAGGGGTAGTGTTTTTTTTGCATGAAGGGCATATGTCTTCATCTACATACAGAAGATTACATCTTGAACAGATTTTTCCAGGGACCGAAAAATTTCGTGTAACCAGAAGTGTTTGGACTTCTCCTTGATTGAGGCTTCTTAAGGTATTCTTGAGGCCGGATGTGGCCATTCCTCCTTTTTCGAGCTCGGAGATAAAGCGGAGTAATACTTCTTTTTCCTCCTCCATTTTGAATTTTTTTTCGAGTTCAAGGGATTCTTTGAGAACCTTATCTGGAGGGTCGGACGGACTCGCTTTGAGAGGGCTTTTTAATCTTTGTTGGAGATAGGGATGAAGGAGTTCTTTGAAATCCGTGTAATATTCTTCCTTACAGCCGAGAAAAAACCAGTCAAAATTGTTCTTCTTCGAGAGCTCAAATGTCATCTTGGCGCAAGCTTTAAAATAATCTCTGAGGTGAGTCTCTATATGGCGCTCGATTCGCTTAGACTCGTATCCTTCCCATCCTCCTTCTCTTACTTTGCTTGGAACATCTCCAATTAGAGTTTTTAGAAGAGAAATTTCTCCCATGTAAATGTCGTATATTTTGGCTTCTTTTCTGTCGAGAAGCAAAGCACAGATATGATGGTGTTCGTTCAAGATAGCAGACAATGGCCGTACATATGGGTTTGAATCGAAGATTATTCTATTCCTTGGCGGGTCAGGCAGGTTAAATACTTGCCAGAAATTTTGGCCAGAGCAAGAAAAAGCGGCTAATCCGGCGAAATTGTGAGTCCCTATATTCTGGGAAAAGAACCGGGTGATTTTCTCAATATCCTGAAGAAGTGAATCCTTTTTCTCCTTGTTCAACTCAATCTCGTCAATATGCGACTTACCGTTACGTAGAAGATTTTTAAAAGACAGAATTATTTCTTTCTTAGTAATCCGGCTCTTGTCAGTATTGAGATAGAGAGAAGTCGTAAGAAATTCTTGGCTTTTAAATTTTGCCAGATTTTCAATTTGACTCCGGCGCAAAAGTTTCATTGGGCCTCCTTATAAATGGTTTTATCATTTAGCTGAAGATAGAAATGGATAAATGGGAAAGTGAAAATGATTGTATTCACTTAAATTTAAGATAATAACTGAACTTTGATTTGTCAAGTAGGAAGCATCTTTATTTCCGTGACAGTTAATTATGAACCTGTAATATGTCACAGCGCCGGTTCCCCTCCATCCTTGCCAAGACCCTCCCACCCTCCACAATGGGCTTCAGATGGATAGGAACCGTCGCCGCAGTTCTCAATTAGGTCAGATGTTTCACTCATCACGGAAATGAAGATGCATTCGATCAAGTGTTCTGACTTTACTCTTTTCCATTATGTGATTATAATATTTATTCATGGCGAAAAGATAAGTTTGAGATGCGGAAGTGGCGGAATTGGTAGACGCGTAAGCCTCAGGAGTTTATGGTCTTTAACGGCCGTGTGGGTTCGAGTCCCACCTTCCGCACCAAAGAACTACACAAATGACATATGCCACCAAAAAAACATTCTCCTTATCAGTCAATGGATTTATGATTTTACTGCTATATATGAAGGCCAAGATTTAGTGCCTTGAGTTTATTTTCGATTCATTTTAAGGTATAAGTAGAAAAAGAGGAGAAAATCTGTGCGAAATAAAGCATGTGTGTTTATCCTTCTTTTTACTATGGCTTTTGTTCTTTCTGGAGAAAGCAAAGATAAAAAAGTAAATCTTCCAGAACGATACACAAAGTGGTTAGAAGAAGAAGTCGTTTATATTATAACTGCACTTGAGAAAGAGGTCTTTTTAAAGCTTCAAACTGACCGTGAAAGAGACCTTTTTATAGAAGCTTTCTGGAAGCAGAGAGACCCGACTCGTTCATCTGCTGAGAACGAATTTAAGAATGAGCACTATAGGCGAATAAATTATGTCAACCATTTTTTTGGCCGCGGGGTTCCCAAACCTGGCTGGAGAACCGATAGAGGACGAACGTATATTATCCTTGGCGAGCCGAATGATATTCAAAGATTCGAGGGCAAAACCTCGGTTTATCCGACAGAAGTCTGGTTCTATCAGGGCAAGACCAACTTAGGGCTTCCTCCAGGATTCTATGTTGTTTTTTTCCAGGAAGGAGGTTCAGGCGAGTACAAGCTTTATAGCCCGTTGAGAAATGGCCCCCAGGCACTCTTGACTTCTTATTATGGAGACCCATTGGATTATTTAAGGGCTTACGAACACTTGAAGGAATTAGAGCCAGAATTAGCAGATGTATCTCTTACACTTATACCAGGAGAACGCGCTGTAATTGCAGGACGCCCAACGATGTCCTCAGATATACTTATCCAGAGAATTGAGACGACTCCTGTGAGGCAGGTCCAGGAGAGATATGCACAAAAATTTCTCGAATACAAAGATATCGTGGAAGTGGAGTATTCATCGAATTACATCGGAAACGATTCTTTGGTGAAAGTTTTAAAAGATTCCTCAGGGCTATATTTTGTTCATTATGCCATAGAACCTGAAAGACTTTCGGTTAATCTATATCAAAATAAATATTACACGACTCTAAAATTAAACGGCACTGTTTCAAATGCCGAAGGAAAACCCATATATCAGTTTGAAAAAGACATTCAATTAGAGTTCAATGAGGAGCAGATGAAACAGATTAGCCGTATGCCTCTTAGTATTCGGGACATGTTTCCTCTGATACCAGGAGAATTCAAGCTGTCTGTCCTTGTTAAAAATGAGACATCAAAGGAATTTACTTCACTGGAAAGCAATCTTTTCATCAATGACAGCAAGGAAGGGCTATTGATATCTCCTTTAATATTGGGTTACAGGATGACTCATAAGGAAACCTCCGCAGATAAACTCCGCCCATTTGAGGTTGGAAGGAATCAGTTATATTTCCAGGCAAACAGGATTTTTCTTAGAAAGGATAATCTTGTTGTTGGGTTCCAGATTCATGGATTGACACAGGAGTTCATAGATAAAGGGGAGCTTAGATATACTTTTATTCAAAATGGCAAGGAATTCCGTAATATTTCGAAAAAATTGAGCTATTACTATGAGGCACCCAATTTTGTTGAGCAATTTTCTCTGGATGAATTTCTGCCTGCGCATTATCGTATCAATGTATCTCTGGTAATAGATGGGCAGGAAGTTCTTTATGATAGCGAGGAATTTGATGTGACTCATATGGATTCAATACCCCGCCCCTGGGTTTATTCTAAACTTTTACCAGGGGGGAATGATCCAATATATTCTTATTTGATTGGAACACAGCTTTTTAACGTCGGAAAGATCCAGGAAGCCAGAAGCAAATTAGAGGAAGCATTTCAGGCGAAGCCCGATTCCATAGAATTTGCCTTGAATCTTGCCCGAGTTTATATGGCACTTACAGAATATGGGAAAATTGAATCTCTGTTAGCTCCTTTTCTTGATAAAGAGAAACCTCCGCCATACGAGGCATTCTTTATTTTGGGAAGGGTTTATCAAGGCTTAGGTCAAATGAATAAGGCCATTGACATCTTCGACAAGGCGATCGATCGTTTTGGCTTGAACACAAACCTGCTCAATTCCATTGGCGAATGCTATTTTGCTTTGGGGAAAGCTGAGGAGGCTTCGGTTGTATGGACAAAATCCCTTGAAATAAATCCTGATCAGCCTCAAATCAGGAAAAAGCTTGGGGTAATAAAGGAGAAAAAATGAAACGATTACATTATCCCTCGGCTTTTGTTCTTTTCCTTGTTTATGGCATGTTGATTTTCTCCAATTCATCATGCCATTACTACAATATCGAGAAGAGACTGGGACCGGATGATGCAGAATTTTTAACAAAAGTCCGCTATATTATCACAAAAAAAGAAGAGAGAATGTTTCTTGACCTTCCTGCCGATGAAAGAGAACAGTTTAAAGAGGAATTCTGGAGGCGCCGTGACCCAGACCCGACTACAGAAGAGAATGAATTTAAGATGGAATATTTTGACCGCATTGAGAGAGCGAATGAATTGTTTAGAAGCGAAGGAAGACCAGGTTGGCTGACTGATAGAGGCCGGATATATATTCTTTTTGGACCGCCAATGGACAGGATAACTTATCCTATGGGTTATAGCGCTGCGAGCCGGTGTCAGGAGATATGGTATTATGGCACTTTTCCTGTTGTCTTCTTTGATGCAACCTGTACAGGAAATTACCGTTTGGTGACATATGACTTAACCGCAATTCGCTCACTGAATCTTATGTACATGCATGAACTTACCATGGCACAAGCGCAATCCCAGCAGACAATTCATGGCGACAGCCGTTTCTTTGATTTTAGCTGGGACATCAGCAAAACATTAGTGGAGACTAACCAGATAGAGGGTGTGGTTTTGTTGGATGTCTCTTATGCTGCTCTTTGGTTTAAGGAAAAAGAAGGCAAATTAGTAACAACACTCGACCTGCTCTTGGAACTTCACGGTGATGACGGCCAAGTCGTCTGGGAATACAAAGATTCCTACCAGGTGGAATCCAGTGAAGAGGAATTAAAAAAGGAAAAAAAGAAAAAATTCCATATAGAAATTCCTTTTGTTCTGGAAAAGGAATTTCCCATGGTTCAACTGGGAAAAAGCAAGATGTACGCTACTCTGATAAACAGGACAGGTGGCGATAAGATAAGAAAAGTTTTAGACTTCAAACTCTGAATCAGGGAGAAGAACGGATTTGAATTTCTAATCTCAGAAATAGGGAGGTTGTCTATGAAAAAGGCCATTTTTCTATTTTCATTTGTTTTTTTATGTCTCTCATCTTTAGGCATAGCCCAGGAATATTTAGAAGAAGTCCAGGCCTGCCATTATCTGGAACAAGGAAAAATCGATGAAGCCTTGCTCCTTCTCAACAGAAAGATAAAAAGATATCCTTACAATTATGATTGCCACCTCTATGTTGGATTAGCTTATTATCTTAAAGGCGATTTTGAGAAATCTTTAGATATTCTGCAGAAAGTTGAGTTCGAGACAGAGAAGCTTGAAAAGGCAAAGGGGACAATGGCAGCAGGAAAAAAACTGGAGAGCTTTGGCCAGGAAGATGTTTTCCTTGCCGAGGGAGGCGGAGTTGTGTTTTCAAAGGAAATAAAAGGTATCCTGAAATTTGCCTTAGGGATGCTGTATAGGAAAAACAAGAATTATGAGAATGCAAGAAAAAGGTTTAGTGATGCTTTAAAATACAATTATCCTGAGATCGAAGCAAGAAAACAGCTTTGTATGACATATAGCTATCTCAAGGATTATAAGAAGGCACAGAGCGAGCTGGAGCGGATATTAGAGAAAACCCAAAGAGATGACAGCTTGATTTTCATGGAGGGATTCCTTTCATATGGGTTAAAGGATGAAGCTCTTGCGCTGGAGTGCTTTTCAAAAGTTTCAAGTTCTCTTGTTGCAGCCAAGCATAATCTGGCCCTTGTGTATTATAACAAAGGAGATCACCAAAAAGCTCTTTCAGTCTGGGAGGAGATTTCAGCGCAGTTCCCTGATGATGTTGATTCATTGAAGAACTCAGGAAGGGCATATTTCCATCTCGGCCAGAAGGAAAAAGCTCAGGAACAGTTTGATAAGATGGGGTTAAAAATTAAAGTTGAGAAGTATTCTCCCAAGAAAATTCCTCTTATGTTGGAGGATTTTTTTGTTGATGTTGTCTTTGATTTTCAGTGCAAATGAGTAGATTGAAGACGCTTATTTTACAGCGTGGCGGATTCTATGCCCAGCAAAAGAGAGTTGAATTTAATTGGATGATATTTTAAAATAAATTGAGAAATATCACATAAGGAGGAACCTATGAAGGTTAAGAATATATGGTTCATCTTTTTAATCCTGATTTTAAGCTTAGCCCTTACTTCGAGCCTTTTAGGGCAGCAGGGCCGAGGAAGAGGAAGAGTCCGTGGAACAGTTCAAGATGATGCAGGTAATCCAATCGAGGGTGTTAAAATTGTGGCAGAGCATTTACAGTATAAAACTACTTTTGAGTCAAACTCTGACAAAAAAGGTAGCTGGGCAATTGCCGGCCTTGGAACAGGATATTTCCGTATCACTGCAAGCAAAGAAGGATATGGCACTGTTTACCATGAAATGAAAGTGAGCCAATTTTCAAAGAAGAACCCTTCTGTTGATTTTACATTAAAAAAAGTTCAAGTCGTGCCTCTTAACATGCCTGCTATTCAGGATGAATCAGCCGTAGCTGTATTTGATGAAGGGAACCTTCTTTTTGAAAAGGAAAATTATTCTGAGGCAATAGCAAAATTCGAGGAATTTTTATCAAAGAATCCATCTGTTTACCAGGTGTACATCAATATTGGCAATTGTTACCGAGAAATGGGAGAATATGATAAAGCACTGGAGGCATATCAAAAAATATTAGATAAAGTAAAGACAGAAGAAAGAACTCGTGAAGACAAAGAAATGGAAGCGCGAGCTCTGGCTAATATTGGTCAGACATATATTAAACAGGGAGATTTGGAAAAAGCCAATGAGTTTTTAAAACTGGCGGTGGATATATTCCCTGAAGATGAAACCCTTGCGTTTAATGTTGGAGAAATCTATTTCAAACAGGGGGCCATAGATGAGGCAATTGAATATTACAAAATTGCTATTAAAATCAAAGATACCTGGTCTCCACCTTACAGGCAGTTAGGTTATGCATATTTAAACAAAGGTGAATATGAGTTAGCTGTCGATGCCCTGAAAAAGTTTCTGGAAGTTGCTCCAGATGATCCACAGGCAGAAACCATAAGAAATCTTATCCCCAAGTTGGAAGGACTCATCAAAAAATAATACAAGATAAAACTGGACTTTATAAGATTTTTTCTGGGAATAGAAAAAAAGTTACGGTTATTTTCTTTTACTTTTAATATTTTCCACTTGAAGCAGTTTGCGAAGTCTTTTTCCTGTTACATTGTCTGTCACACCGATATAGATGAACTTGCTTGCGAGAGAAAAATCAAGCTCTATTTCATTGTGAATCACACTCTTATTGGTTACCATGCTTATGGTTTGATTTTTCGATAATACTTGCGAGAATTGCTTTTCTTGCCTTGTTATCACATTGTTTTGTGCGTCGCGGATTTCTGCAAATATAGATAAATCACAAGTAAATTTTTCCTGTTTCTTGTGGAAATCCAGCCTGTAACAGGGAATATCTATTGAGATGATAACCGATGCTGCTTCCCCTTTTATGCGGGAGATATCAGCATAAACATCGTAGTCAAAGATAGTAAAATCCCCAGGAGTTTTCTCGTCCATCTCGATTTGTCCAAGCCATTGATATTTTGCCAGGTTTGGAGAATCCCATGTTGGAGAGACCATTGAGAATGGAGTGATTTCAAGCTTTGTTGTGAGCTGGTAATCCCCTGTGCCATGATAATCGACAAAAACAAGGCGCAGGGGGCCTGCAAAGTATTCGGGATAATTATCATAGACCCAGATTTCAGTCGCTCGTTCGGTGATTGTTCCTGTTTCAATTGGATTTGCCTTCACAAATTTTGCTTGTTCATATGGAACATCCCCCATGGATTTTGTAATAACATTTGTAGGCGGACCAAGGAGGATGTAGATTCTTCCTCTGTCTGTCTTCCACCCCGGCTTTCCGACTTTAAAAGCTTTGTCCGCAATCGCAAGCCGGGTGTAATACGTCTGTCGGAATTCGTTCTCGGGTGTCATAGGATTAGGATCGCGTCGGGCCCAGAAATCCTTGATGAATTCGCCACGATCCTCAGGAGGCATTTCTCGGAATATCTTCTCTTCTACAGGAAGAATGATATAACTTATTAAATCAAGAAAATTTTGGCTTGCCGGGTCAAGAGAAACCTTTTTGGGAACATTACTGGCGCAGCAAAATAAGAAAAAGCATAAGCAAAAGGAAAAAAATAAAATCAGTATGACTGCGATTGGCTTCATTTCTTCCCCCTAATAGTTTTAATTTTTTATTATGACTGTGTCTTTTTCTATTTACAAATTCTTTCTCATGGAAAAGAAATTCTCCTCAGAAAGAAGAAAATATTTTATGTAATCTTTTTGAAGATGTCGTAGGGAAAAAAGAGGGGAGGAAATGCTCCTCCCCTCTTTGAATTCCAGCGTGAGAGTCCAGATCTAAAAACTAAAACGCAAGCTCACCTTGAACACTCTGTTTCCAAAAGCTCCGGAGATCGCTCCATAAGTTCCATATCGCTCAAAAGTAGGATTAGATGGGTCTGAATAATCGATATAACCGCCTGGGTTACCGGTAATAGAATAGCCGCTTCGGCCTAAGGCGTTCAGGATGTCAAGGTAGCCACCGACTGTGACAGTTTCTGTCAGGCGGAATCTCTTTTCAATCCTCAAATCAAGAGTTGTTACAGGTGCATTTCTTCTGGTTCCGTTTTCTTCTGTGGGAACACCGTAGCTATCACCAGGCCATTTGTATTTTGGATCATCTGGAATGTAAACCGTAACTGACCTTGCCCAGGGTGAACCGGAAATGTGGTTGAAGTAAGTACTCAACACAAAGTCTAAGGGCAGTATGACTGTGCTCTGGATTTTTATGTTGATTGGACGGTCAAGATCCAGTCTTCCATCAGAATAAACCCAGGAATTGGGAGTATCGAAGTTTCCAGAAGCGCCGTATGAAGAATCATAGTTACCGCCAATATTCCCCCAGGCTTTACTCCAGACAACAGAGCCCAGAAGCTGCCAGCGGTTTGACATCCTCTTGTTTACAATAAACTGAAGGGCTGTGTATTTTCTGTAAGATCCTTCTACGTTTGTCAAATAGTAATGAATATCTGGCGCGCCAGCCAGTTCGGCATAGCAGTAAGAAGTTTTGTCATCATCGGTTCCGAATAGTCCGTCATCGCCAGGGTCTTTGAATTCGAATTTTTCCCAGTATGGACTGTCAGTGCTATATCCTTTCCAGGCCTCATCTTTTCCAAGTGCATAGTCGTTTACATCTTCAAAGACATTCTGTTTGTGTTTGTATATGACACTTACGCCAACGCTCAAATCCCGGGCTAACTCATGCTCGAATCCAAAGGTAAATTCATCTGTATAAGGAGCTGTAGCATCTCTGTCCATCTCTGCATCTAAGTCATAAGTGAATGGATCTGGTGGCAGGTAACGGAGCGAGTAACGGTCAGTAGGGTCAGGTTTCCCATTGTAATTGTCATCATACCAGAACCAGCTTCCAGTATTGGGATAATTGGGATTTGCAAGAGAATAGTACTGAATCATCAGGTATTCATTGTACCTTGAATAGGAGCCTTTGACCGACGTCTTGCCGTCTCCGAAGAGGTCGTAAGCGAATCCGAGGCGAGGTGAAAGATGAGTCCAGGTTAAGCAGTCAAACGCATCAAGAGTATACTCGCTGTAAGGTGATTTTGCACCTGCAATCATTGGGAGAATATTGTATGGATCAGCGGTTGCCCCATGCTCCTGTGGAGGAAATTTCCCTGTGCTTGTGTCGAAGCGGATACCAAGATTCAGTGTAAGACGGTCTTTGATAGTGACACTGTCCTGAATGAAAACGCCCAAACGGTCCATGGTGTTTTCCTGAACAGAGCTTCCTTCTTCAGCCCCGCAGATGTAAGCATAGAGTCTGGTCCTATTCGGGGAAGTAGAAGTTGCATATCCATAGATGTTTCCATTGTAGTAGTAGATGATATACGGATTCTGTCTCCACCAGTCCCAGTTACCGCTTGTGCGTTCGTACTCGGCCCCAATCTTGATTTCATGGGAAGCGCCAAAAAGATTGTCCTGGAAAAGCGTGGCTGTGACAGAGGGATTAAATCTTGTTCTAAGATAGGTTTCCTCAAAACGGGGATTATTCCTGTAGATTCCCCAGTATCTGTCATAATCACGGGGTGCATCCTTGATGGCATATTCGCTGTAGGGTATTGGGAAGAAACGGTTGATATAGCCAATACGGGCATCGACGAACAGATTCTGGGTGATGACCCAGTTGAGCTGGGAGCTGAATGTGTGGCCGAGTTCCTTATCCCATTTTGTGGTTGCAGTAACATCCAGATAGTTCTGGATACGGTTTGTGTAGAAATCTTCGGTAATAGTTGTCAGGTTGTAAGTGGTCATCAAGCGAATGTTAGAGGCAAGCTGGAAGGTCAATTTTCCAAAGAAATTCATTTCTTCGTGTGGTGCTTCATCCAGAGTGTAAACCCTTTTTCCTGCAGCCATAGTGTCATCCCAGATAACATGGTTGAAATCTCTATTCCATGTGAAATACCTGCCGTTTGTGAAAAACCAAACACGGTCTTTGATTATCGGACCGCCAAAGTAAATGGAAAGGTCCTTCCAGGAGTTCCAGCCAGTTGGTTTGGTAAGTCCCACCGCCGTCAAGTCCTCTTCACTAAGGAGACTCTCCTGCATGTCTTGGTTGTAGAATTCGACGGTACCTCCGCCGTGAAATTCATTTCCTCCTGATTTAGTTACAATGTTGATAAATCCTCCATCCGCAATTCCAACGTCGGCTGGATGTCCAGACAGCCCAAATTCCACTTCTTCATAGACATCGATATTGATGTTGGTCATAGGATACATGACTACCGGGTCGTTGATGGAAACACCATCTATAGAATATTGGTTACCACGGACAGTACTTCCAGAAATGAAGGATGTCCGGCGATAACTAACATTTTCAGATACTGACCCAGGGATAGAGTTGAGGACGTCATAGAGGTCACGGGACATCGGAATGTTATAGATAAAATTCTTGGAATAGTTGACAGTGGTTTTTGATGATTTGACATCGACTACAGGAGAAACTCCTACAACGGTAACTTCTTCTTCAATGGCACTCATTTCCATTGTGATGGATATAGAAGTCGCTTTTCCGACGCTTACTCTTAATTCTTTTTGCAAAGTTGTTTTAAAGCCGGGCATTTCCAATTTTATGGCGTAATCTGAGCCAGAGGGAAGTGCGGGAAAACGAAAAACTCCCGTTTCTGATGTGATGAATGTTATCGTTCCCTGTAATGCAGGGCCTTCAACAGTGACAGTGACTCCAGGCAAGGGGTTTCCTTCGCTGTCAACAACTTTTCCTGTTAAAGAGCCGGTAAGCCTTCCTTGAGCGCTTAAGAAAGAAGTAAGTCCCATTAAAAGAATAGCGATTAAAAGAAAATTTATTAATTTCTTCATTCACTCTCCTCCTAAAAAATTAAACACTTTTTCCTGCTCTCGCAGGCACCAATCTCCCTCCTGGATGATTTAGGAAGGGAGAAACCACTAAAAAAAGATTTTGTGTAAAATAACCCTCATTTACCTCCTTTAAATTGTGAATTATATTATTATACAAAAGAAACTCCCAAAAAATTCCCACTTAATTACATAGCAAGAATTATGCCAAAAATAGCATATTTGTAACTTATTGATAATATTGGTAATAAATAAAAAGAAAGGATTTTATTATCGGTAAAAAATCCAATAAATTGGATTTCATCCAAATATTTGATTTTTTTTGTTAGTTAGAGTTTTTTAGTTTAGTATAGAAAAAACTAAAAACTTAACCTCTAAATACTACTTTACTTAAAATTTTCCTTAAAAACTCCATCTAACTCCTAACCGAAAAGAGCGTACTCCATACACACTTGAAACTGTCCCGTAAAGGGAATCCAGTTGGTATTCAGGAGGGCTCTTGTAATAATACAGCCAGCCATTGGGGTTCTGATAGATGTTGACACCGCTTCTGCCACCAACATTAAAAATGTCCACATAGACATTCAATTTTCCAAAATTTGATAAAGAAAAGCTCTTCTCAACTCTTAAGTCAAGATTTGTGGATGGAGCATTTCTACGGGAGCCCAAAGGTTCTGCATTCACACTGACATAACTTTCCTGGACAGGAAGATCTGAAGGGAAATACACTCGGCTTAATGTCCTTGTCCAGGGGCTTCCTGAATGATGCTGAAAATAAGCACTGAGAATAAAATCATAGGGAAGAATCACGGTTCCCATTAGTCTGACTTGCAAAGGACGGTCAAAGTAGAGCCGACCATAAGCGTTGGTCAGTGTATTTGGGTTGTCAAACATAGATGATTCGCCTTCTGTCGCAGAGTAACCAGCAGAAGCATTTCCCTTAAATGCACTATAAAGGACTGATCCTTTGAGCTGCCATTTGTTGGACATCCTCTTGTCAAAAGTCAGAATTACTGCCCAGTACCGCCTCTTGGCTTCAGGAGGATTTGTTCCCATCCAGGTCTTTATCGGACGATCCTCTCTAAGTCCATAGACAGTAAGAAGCTGGTCATCGCTTGTCCCAAATTCGCCGTCCATTCCAGGGTCAGCAACTTCATAGGGAAGCCATATTAAGCCCTTTTCATCTGTGGCTGTTGGATCGTATCCATTGTTAATATCAATGTCCTCCACAATATTTTTGTTTTCTTTCCATATAAATTGAAGGCCTAACTTGAAATCTCTAATCAGTTCATGTTCCACGCCTGCAATGAATTCGTGCATATAAGGAGGTTTCAGGTCGTCTACATAATAGGAATATTCGGGGTCTTGTTCAGGATAGGATTCTAATTTATAACCATCAGTTGGTGGAAGATCCATGAGTTTGTTGCCGTTATAATCATACCAGTAGTAATTGATGTAGCCAGCTCCAAAAATTTGGGCCGCATTGTATTTTGCAGACCAAACAGGTTCGTAGTAGCGGGAAAAAGAGAATTTGAGTGCTGTTTTTCCGTCTCCAAAAAGGTCATACACGATACCTATCCTGGGAGATATAGTGAAAAACTCGACTGGCTTTTTATAGGGAGTTGTGAGGGCATCGAATGGAGAATATGGGCCGATTTCTTCATGCCATTGGTTAATGAGGGCTTCCAGAAGCGAGTTTGGCGCAAGGTCTGGTGCTAAGAGTTCAGGTCCATAATTATAACGAAGTTCAGGCCGCATCTGTTGTGGTTCATACTGGAAGGAATAGTCTAACCGAAGGCCGAGGTTAACAGCTAATCTTCCTGCAGAAAGACTGTCCTGCAAATAACCTGAGAAGCGCCGTGTGTGGTCTTGAACATCCCACATTCCTTTTACAGGAGGGCAGTAGCGGATTCGGAGGCGGCCTTTTTTTTCTGAAGTGGAGTAATAATAAGGATTTCCAGCAGAATAATCACGCCAATAAGCGTAATATGGGTTTGCACGGTACCAGTCTCGGTGGTATTCGGTTTGTTCAACTTCTACTCCAGCTTTTATTTCATGGCTTGCTCCTAAAAAGTCATCCAAAAAGTTTGTAATAGAGGCAGAACCAAGCATTTTTTTTCGGATATACTCGTCGTTATATGAGGTCGTTCCCCAGTAAACCACCTGGGTTCGGTCATAGTATGTATAGTTACCCTCGGTCCCAGGCCGTGAGATGATAGGGAAATAACGATGGATATAAGTTCCTCTGACATCGACAAAAGTATTCTGGTTGAGCACCCAGTTGAGCTGATGTGTTGTGGTGTATGTGTTTTCATGATCCCAGACCCCTGTGTAGTCATGTGAATAGCTTGTGGCTACTCTATTTGTGTAAACTGGCTCATAGATGTGGTTGTAATGGAGCATTCCCATGTATTTTATGTTGTTAGATATCTGAAATGTGAGCTTAACAAAACCAAGCCACTCTTCATGGGTTAAATCATAATGAGGGCTTGTAAAGCCGACTTTTTCTAAGCGGTTCTCAGGGGTGTATGGATTGACTTTGTCCCAGATTAAGCGGCGTCCGTTCAGGAAAAACCAGACTCTGTCTTCGAGGATAGGGCCTCCAAGGTTGAGAGAGGCATCTTTATAGCCAGAGAATTTTTCTGGCTTATCTACACCTAAGGCATCGATGTCTTCTAAAGAGAGCAAATCTTCGGCGAAACTTTCACCAGTGTAGTAAAATGTTGCTCCTCCGGTAAACTTATTTCCTCCGCTTTTTGTCACTATGTTGACATATACAGAGTCGGTCTGCCCAACTTCGGCAGGAAGGGCTCCAACCCCGAATTCGACTTCTTCATAAACATCGACATTGATGTTTGCCATCGAATAGAAAGTAGCAGGGTCATTCATGGGGACTCCGTCTAAAGCATATAGTGTGCTTCGGACGGTCCCTCCAAGAATCGAGGATGTTCTCCGGCATTCGGCGCCGTCTGAAATCGCACCAGGAATAGAGTTCTGAATATCATACAGGTCTCTGTTCATTGGAATGCTGGCAATGAAATCTGAGCTGTAATTGACGCTTACTTTTGAGGTCCCAACATCCACAACTGGGGATTCTGCTACGACTTCAATCTCTTCTTCGATTGCGGAAATGGTAAGGCAAATCCGGCATTCTGTTGTTTTTCCTACACTACAAAGAAGCCCTTTCCTGACTACAGTTTTAAATCCAGGCATTTCCACGCGAACTTCGTATTCTCCAGGAAGAAGAGCAGGAAAACGGAATTTTCCAGTTGCTGAAGTAATGTATAACCTTTGACCAAGGAGAGAAGGACTGGAAATTATAACTGTAGCACCTGGGAGAGGATTCCCTTCTTCATCAGCGACAATACCGCTAATCGTGCCAGTTTGTCTTCCCTGTGAAAAAGAGAAAACTGCAAGCCCGAATGCAAGCAATAGAATAATGGGGAGCTTTAGGATGTTTTTCATGACTTTGCTCCTTTAGTTAAAAAACATATTTGATATAAAAAACATATTTATGGCCAAGAGTCAAGTTAAACAAGGAATAGAAAACAAGATTCCCAGCTTCATCGATGTGGCCGAACTTCAGATGAGTTCCTCCCATATCGAGTCCTGCATACAGAGGTATTTTACTTTTTCTGGGCTATGGCTGCATAATTGGCGGGTGCAAAGAGGAAATTATTGAGTTTGTCAACATTCTGATTGATGAGAGAGGAAATCTTGTCGGCTTCAGGCAGGTTTTGAAGCATCTCTTGTTCCAAAGGAGCAGAGTATTGAATTTCTACATCATCGAAACCGCTGTTTTCTAATAGAAATTTCAGTGTTTCTGGAAGGATTGGTCTTTCATGGGAAAGGTCAAGATAATATATCTGAACAAGTGAAAAAACAGAGGCAGGATTAATTGTTTCCAGTACAAGATAGCTCGAAGGAGAGAGTTTGAAATAGGCGAGTTCTATCATCCTTTTCAGGTAAGATGGGGGGAGATGTTCAATCACCTGAGAGGAAAAGATGCCTGCAAGTGTTCCATCTTCACAAGCATTGAGCCGTTCCAAAAGGTCGCCCTTTTGGCAATTCAGTCCTTTTTCCAGACAGGTGTCAACCATCTGTTCGTTTATATCGACTCCTTCAGAATCTATGCCATGGTCGGCAAGGATTTCAATGAATTCCCCACGCCCGCACCCAAGGTCGAGAACTTTCCCTTCTTTTTGAAAATAAGGAAGATACTTAGAAAGCTGCCTTTTTACCTGCTCCTCGCTTCCTCTAAAACGATTTTCGAATGCAGCATAAGGCCAGTCTTCCAATGGACGTAAGATTTCTTTCACTTGTGCCGAAGAAGGTATTTCTCCTTTTTCCAAGACAGAAAGAAGAGCATTTAACTTTTCTTTGAGGAGGAGGAATTTTTTCATCAAAATGTTTGCATCTTTGTATTCTGCTGTAAGCTTATCTATACGCCATTCCATGCTTTTGAATATCATACCAACGTGGTTGCTACCCAGGGCATCCCATTCCCTGTCCTTTGCATCAATGAGCTCCGCAGTGAGGCGGATAAGATCTGTTATGGAAGAAAATATGTCAGTTGTTTGATTATAATTTTGTTCCAGGGATTTATGGAATTCCTTGAGTGTGAAAAGAATCTGCTGGTTGATATTCTCTTGGGAAGCATCTTGTCCCTGTTTTTTCGAGAGAAAGGGAAAGAAACGTTTTTTTGTCTTTTGAGGGATTGTTTCCTTGGTCGTTAAAAGCCCTTCCATCCGGCCAAGAAGGTGTTGAAATCTGACCGGCTGATTTGACTCCTTAAATTCGATACATTTTTTGGTTATAGCTTGAATTTTATTTATAAATTCATCTTCTTTTTCTTTGCGCTCTTGTGCAAGGTTTTCAATCGTGCGCTTCATTCGTTTTTTGTTGGATCTTGTGGCTTATCAGAATTGGAATCATCCTCTTTTCCCTTGGGGCTGATGGATTTCCGAAAGTTTTTTATTCCTTCGCCTAAGGATTTTCCTAATTCAGGGAGTCTCTTTGCGCCAAAGATAATGACCACGATTAGAAGTATAACTAAAAGTTCAGTAGGACCAACGGGTCCAAATAGAAACATTTTAACCTCCTTGAGGAAGCAATCAACTTTTCTCTTACTATTATATCATTTCAAAATTACTTTACTCACCGAGAAAAGTCAAGCATGCTTCCTTTGCATTGGAAAGCATCTCTATTTCCGTGACAGTTAATTATGAAGGTGTAATCTGTCAC
>JACUUK010000013.1 GCA_014859315.1 Candidatus Aminicenantota bacterium | reverse complement strand
TGCTTCCTTACACAGATAGACTTAATTATGTGTCTCCTCTAATAAATAACCTTGCATATGTGATGGCAGTAGAAAAGATGCTGGGCATTGATGTTCCTGAATATGCACAGTTCATCAGGTTGATAATGAGTGAACTGTCAAGAATTTGTGACCACCTTACATGCATTGCAGCAATGGCCATGGAATGCGGAGCGTTTACAGTATTTCTTTATAACATAAAAGCTCGAGAATTCATCTGGGATGTTATTGAGAGAACAACTGGAGCACGCATGACCACATCTTACATACGTATTGGAGGCGTAAAAGCCGGTCTTCATCAGGACTGGAAAATAGACCTTGAAAGAGCAGTCTCAGAAACACGAAAAATCCTAAAAGATGTCCATGGTCTTTTGGATAAAAACAAAATATTTCTCAACCGGACACGTGACATTGCTGTAGTAACTCCTGAAATGGCAATCAATTATGGATGGACAGGTCCCTGTCTTCGCTCCACAGGAGTTTATTACGATGTACGCAAGGCACAACCATATTTAGTTTATGACCAGTTAGAATTTGAAGTACCTCTTGGTGAGCAAGGAGATAATTATGACAGATACATGGTTCGCATGAAAGAAATCGAGCAAAGTCTGAGGATTATTGAGCAAGCCATGGAAAAAATTCCAGAACATCCCTTTGTAATAAATAACACGGCAAAAGGAATCGAACCAGCAGAAGCCATCATGGCTTCCCGCTCCAAAAGAGTAAAGGAAAGAATTCAGCTTTCACCTAATTTAGAAGGTTCTGAAAAGGAACAATGCCCTTATATTATAAGCAGAGATAAACAATATATTCCGCCTCCCAAAGAAGACACATATACAACCATTGAAGGCCTTATAAGGCACTTTAAGTTCTTTATGAGAGGCCACGGTATAAGGCCTCCTGAAGGTGAAGTGTATTTTCCTGTTGAAGGGGGTAATGGTGAGCTGGGATTTTATATTGTATCTGATGGAACTGACAGGCCGTATCGGCTTCACTTGAGAGCACCATGTTTCCATATTGTATCTGCTTTAGAACAGATGATACAGGACCATTACATCGCAGATATTATACCTACCTTTGGTTCCTTGAATATGATTGGAGGAGAACTCGATAGATGATTCCTGGATTATCTGAAAAGGCAAAAAATAAAATCAAAGAAATTATTGCCAGATATCCTCAAAAGCAAGCAGCTATTCTTCCTGTTCTTCGTTTAGTCAAGGAAGAATTAGGGTTTATAGATCATGAAGCTGAGAAATTCACAGCCGCGCTTTTTGATGTTCATCCTATAAGAGTCCGGGAGATTGTGACATTTTACAGCATGCTGAACCAGTCGCAATTAGGGAAGTACCACATTCAGGTGTGTTCGAATTTGAGCTGTTCAATAATGGGTGCACAAACTTTGATAGAGTATCTGTCGCAGAAATTAGGTATAAAACCAGGTGGGACAACTAAAGATAAAAAGTTCACACTTTCCACAGTGGAGTGCCTTGGTGCATGCGAAAAGGCCCCATGCATGATGATTAATTTTGAATATTACGGCAATTTGACCAGGGAAAAAATAGACGACATCTTGAATCGATTAGAGTAAGAAAATTGACTGAAAAACTTTTAACAAAACATTTTGGAACTGAAAACTTATTTAGAATCGATGTTTATTTGAAACTAAATGGATACCAGAGTGCAAGAAAGGCTGTTTTGGAAATGATGCCTGAAGAAATTCTAAATGAGGTGAAAGCGGCCAATTTGAGGGGGAGGGGAGGTGCTGGATTTCCTGCAGGGGTGAAATGGGCGTTTATTCCAAAGGATGTCCAAAAGCCAAAATATTTATGTGTAAATGCTGATGAAGGAGAACCAGGAACTTTTAAAGACCGTTACATCATGAATCACAATCCCCATCTGCTATTAGAAGGAATAATCATTGCTTCCTTTTGCGTTGGAATCAATACGGCATTTATATATATACGCGGGGAATATGAGATGGTCGCAAAAAGATTGGAACAGGCAATAGCAGAAGCATATGCAAATGGGTTTCTTGGCAAAAAAGTCTTTGGAAGCGATTTTCATCTGGAGGTAATAGTTCATCGGGGAGCAGGAGCATATATTTGCGGAGAAGAAACAGCCCTCCTTGAATCTATTGAAGGGAAACCTGGGAATCCTCGGTTGAAGCCGCCTTTCCCTGCCTCTATTGGCCTTTTTAAATGCCCAACAGTTGTTAACAATGTTGAGACTCTGTCTAACATGCCATTCATCATTGCTTTTGGAGCCGAGAAATTCCGCCGATTGGGATTACAAAATGACGGAGGAACCAGGATTTTTAGTGTAAGCGGAAAGGTTAAAGAACCAGGGATTTATGAACTGCCAACAGGTATTTCTCTAAGGGAAATCATATTCAATCACGCCGGAGGAATACAAGAAGGTAAAAGATTGAAAGCTGTTATCCCTGGAGGTATATCTGCTCCGATTCTTAAAGCCGATGAGATAGATATCCATATGGATTTTGATTTATTAATAGAAGCAAAATCGATGCTTGGTTCTGCTGCTATTATAGTGATTGATGAGGATACATCTATTCTGGATGTGTTGAAAATAATCACGACATTTTATTCTCATGAATCATGTGGTAAGTGTAGTCCATGCCGAATAGGAAACTCCTGGATACATAAGATTGTAATGCGTATAAAGGAGGGAAAAGGAGAGAAGGATGACATCGAAAACATTATTCGTCTGGCTTCTAATATGGTAGGCAAAACACTTTGCCCTCTTGGTGATGCTGCAGGAATGGCTATTCTCACTATAATGGAAAAATTCATGAAGGAGATCGAATCCTGCATAGAAAACTAAAAAGACAGGAAAAAATAAAGAATGGTAAAGATCTTAATAGACGGCAATGCCATCGAAGTAAAGGAAGAAACCAGTATCCTGGAAGCCGCAGAGCAGGCAGGAATTTTTATCCCGCATCTATGTTTTCATCCTGCATTAACTCCTGAAGGGAACTGCCGTATGTGTTTGGTTGAAATTGAGGGATTTCCTGAATTAGAACTTGCTTGCTCTACTAAAGTTGCAGATGGAATGAAAATATCTACTCAGAGCGAGAAAGTGACTGAAGCTCGAAAATCAATGCTTGAATTTTTATTGGCTGAACATCCTTTAGATTGCCCAATCTGCGATAAGGCGGGGGAGTGTAAACTTCAGGATTATTATGATGATTACGGTCTTTTTGATAGTAAATTTAATGAAAAAAAAGAAAAAAAAGAAAAAAAAGTACCAATTGGAAAAAACCTTATCCTGGACAGGGAAAGGTGCATAATGTGTTCATGCTGTGTCCGTTTCTTGAGAGAAATTACTCATACCCAGGAACTGGGTATACTCCAGAGAGGAATCCACTCTGAAATAGGGATTTATGAAGGGATGCCAATTAATAATAATTATTCAGGAAACCTTGTTGACCTTTGTCCTGTTGGCGCAATAACGGATAAAGATTTCCGTTTCAAGACAAGAAGCTGGCTTCTCAACAGAAGAGATTCAATTTGTCCCCTCTGCAGCCGGGGATGCAATATCACCATAGAATACTTCCACGGTTTTTCTCGATTTGAAGAATTAAAAAAAGTATATCGAATAAAGCCCAGGGAAAACCTTAAAGTCAATGGTTTCTGGATATGCGATTTTGGAAGATACAATTATTACTACCTTTATGAGGATCGGATGAAAGGTATTACCTATAAAAAGATTGAAAAAGAATCACAGATGACGTGGGAAAATACATTGAATTTTATTTCAGAAAAGATAAAAAGTCTATATCATGAGAATAAAACATCGAGGATTGCCCTTATTTGCAGTTCGTGGCTTTCAAATGAGGAATTGTTCCTGTTAAAAAAAATTTTTAAGGATGACTTAGAAATTGAAAATATATATCTTGTTGACCCTCTACAAGGGGAATCTGATGGTCTTCTCCTTACCTCCGACCGTTCTCCAAACACAAGAGGAGCTAAAGAAATAGGCATTAAAACCATGCCTTTAAACATTGGAACATTAAGTAAAGAAACAGATCTTATTATCATTTGCGGCTATTTTTTAGTGGACCATTTAAAGCAAGAGGAACTGAAGGTAATGCTTAAATCTATAGAAACAAAAGTACTTCTGACAGCGCATAATAGCGAATTGGATTCTTTCATGGATATAGTCTTGCCAATAGCATTGATTGCTGAAAAAGATGGGTCATTAACAAATACAGATGGATTTGTGCAGTATTTTTCATCTGCATTGAAACTTCCTGGAGAAAGCCGTCCTGAATGGAAAATATTTATAGATTTGGCAAAAAGATTAAGGTTAAATCCTGCATATTACAATAAATTTTCATCCATTAAAGATATCCAGAAACAGATAAGAGAAGAAATCCCTTTCTTTGAGGAAGAAATTGAGTGAGACAATAATCATCTTAATAAAGATTATTTGTTCATTGGTGTGGTTAATGATGCTGACGCTCTATTTGACGTGGCTTGAAAGAAAAGAAAGCGCAGTGATACAGGATAGGATTGGCGCTAACAGGGCATCTATTTTTGGAGTTCGGATTATTGGACTTTTTCAACCGATTGCAGATGCTATTAAAATGGTCTTTAAGGAAGATTTTACACCTTCATTTTCCAAGAAATTTCTTCATAACACAGCACCACTTATTTCATTTTTATTTGTTGCTATCACTATAGCGGCAATTCCTTTTGGAGATGTTTTAAGAATTGGCAGGCGCTCAATTCGACTTCAAATATTGGACATAAATGTCGGGCTCCTGTTCATATTGGCAATGCTGTCATTAGGGGTTTATGGAATTTTAATAGGCGGATGGGCATCCAATAACAAATATACTATCATAGGTGGATTGCGAGGCGCAGCCCAGTTTATCTCTTATGAGATAGCATTAGGAATGGCTCTTGTTGGAATAATCATGGTATATCCCTCTTTGAATCTGTCAGATATTGTAGTTTATCAAGGTGGACATTTTTTTGGAGTGCTTCCTAAGTGGGGTGTGTTTTTTCAGCCGTTAGGGTGCATCGTTTTTCTATTTGCAGCCATGGCAGAAACAAAAAGAGTGCCGTTTGACCTTCCAGAAGGTGAATCTGAAATAATAGGATTTTTCACAGAATACAGCGGGCTAAAGTGGGGGCTGTTCATGATGACGGATTTCATGGAAATCATAGTTGTCTCATGTATATTGACGACGCTATTTTTTGGAGGATGGCAAGTTGCGTGGCTGGCAGCTGAAGGATTCATCTTTCCGTGGGGAGGCACTTGGGTGCTTTCTCATGGAGTTGTCGTTTTTTTGCAGGTTTTTGCTTTTAACATTAAAGTTTTCTTTTTCTGCTGGCTTCAAATATTGTTCCGATGGACCTACCCCCGGTTTCGCTATGACCAAGTAATGGATTTCGGTTGGAAGCTGCTCATTCCTTTATGCATTGCCAATATAGTTATTACAGGTATTGTAATGAGTATTTAAGATGATTAAATCATTGGGTTATTTTTTAGAGATTTTAAGAGGCAGCGTGATTACATCAAGGCATTTCTTTATAAACATGTGGTTTCATACGTTGAAATTATTTGGAATTAAGACAAAAACAAAAGGAGCAGTGACGATCCAGTATCCTGAGCAAAAAAAGGAAATTGCCTCAAGACACAGAAGCCTCCATCGCCTGATGAAACGTGAAAACGGGCAGCCTCGTTGTGTGGCTTGTATGCTGTGTGCAACAGTATGCCCATCAGAATGTATATATATAGAAACAGCTGAAGACTCAGATGATGAGATTCAAAAATATCCTTCATCTTTTATCATTGATATAAGCCGCTGCTGTTTCTGCGGATTTTGTGTGGAAGCATGCCCTGAAGATGCTATCCGAATGGATACAATGAAGATTGAATTAGCTTCTTACGAGCGTGAATGCATGAAATATGATAAAGAAAAGCTTTTAATTATTAATCTTATTGATGAATAAGCAGCTATATTTCCATGATATGATGAAGGGATTAATACCCAGGATGGTAAAGCGACCTTCGAAGATTTAGCCTTCATGAACCGACCTCTAAGGAATCTTGCAAAGACGGCCGAGGATGTCTGAGCACGAAAACAAACAGGCTTCTACGCTTCAAAGAGTAAAAAAAATTAATTCATTTATTCATCATAAAAAGCAAAATCTATAAGAAAAAATCGAATTTCCTTGTTTAATCTCTTTTATAGTGATATAAAAAAAGACTTTAAAAGCTATGGTATAAGAAAGTTGCTTGTGCTTTAAGCTTTGGTATGGATTAGGATGATTTTTTTCATCGATTAGAGAATAAAATACAGATAAAATATATTTTTGGAGAATATTACGTTTGTTATTGAGATTTCGGAATAAGTTTTGGCAGATTTGCATTGCATGTACGGTTGTTTGTTTTTTGTTTTCACTATGCCATGGAGAAGAAAAAGATTCCAAGAAAGAAGTTAATAAATATTTTTCCACAACAAGCCTTTCACTTGTTTTAACAAAAGGGAATAACGAAAATTTAACATTTAGTTTTGATACAGACCAGAATTTTCATTTCAAAAAAAACCGGTTTAATCTGAAAGGAAGATTTATTCAATCAAACTCAAACGGGAAGAAAAAATCAGAAATCTATTATTCTCATTTGAAATATTCTCGGGAAATCAGTAATAGGATATATGTCCTTGCATTTTTCCGTTTTGAACGAAACAAATTGGCAGGATATAATTTTCGATTCGCTAATTCCATCGGAGGTGGCTGCCTTTGGGTAAAACGAGAAAAGATAGAAGTTTCTTCTGAGTCAGCCATTGGTTGGAACAACGAAAACACACAGAAAAAAGTGACAATAAATAATATTCCAAATTCTACCGCCATGATCGAAAAAACTATGAGCGCATCTTTTGCTTCCACTCTTATGACGCATAAATTGATTTATAATATTTCTCCTTCGGCTCGAGTGGTTCTACAGGAGATAATTTTTTTAAATTTGGAAGACTTAACTGACTACAGAACAAATTCTTTAGCCTCCCTGTCTGCATCAATCAACCGCCATTTTGGCCTTAATACAAGCCTTCAAGTCATTTATGAACGTAACCCTGTCCCTGGATATAAACATACAGATTTTTATTTATTAAGTTCTTTCGTCATAAAAATCTAAGACATTCTTACAGTGCTATGAAAGAGAGAAATCCTCTTGCATGCCCCAAAAATGGATTTAAAAAATGAATATTTAGGCAAGTAAAACCTCTCTGTAAAAATCAGATTAATAAAAATTGTGGTAATCCTGACAAAACATGTGTAAAATAAGCCGAATTTTAATGAAAGTTACCATACAGACGACAAATAGAAAAAATGACTTTAAATAGAGCTGTTCTTGTTTTAGAAGGGGGGACATATTTCATCGGACAATCCGTTGGCTATGAAGGTTATGCAAAAGGGGAAATAGTCTTCAACACTTCCATGACAGGCTACCAGGAAATTCTGACTGATCCTTCTTATAAAGGTCAGATAGTAACAATGACTTACCCACTTATAGGAAATTGTGGCTACAATCTTGAAGATGTCGAATCCAATTATCCATCGGTTGAAGGGTTTATTGTTAAAGAAATGGCTAATTACCCCTCAAACTGGAGAAAAAAAGGAAGTCTTTCAGATTATCTAAAGAGAAATAAAATCGTTACGATTCAGGGTATAGATACCAGAAAGTTAACGAAAATTATCAGAACTATGGGTGCGCAGAAAGCTTTAATCTCCACTGAAGGCGACGACATTAAAACTCTCCAAGAACGTGTAAGGAAAATACCTTCTATTGTTGGCCGGGATTTAGTAAAGGAAGTCACGACTTTAAAGCCCTATCATTGGTCTGAAACTACATACTGCTGGCAGAAGGGATATAGAAAGAAAAGCCGTTTTAAATATTTTGTAGTTGTCTATGATTTTGGGATAAAAAGGAATATTTTGAGAAATTTGATTTCAAACAATATAGATACTCTTGTAGTCCCAGCTGCTACTTCATGGACTGAAATCTTGAAAATGAAACCTGATGGAGTGCTCCTCTCCAATGGGCCAGGAGATCCAGCTCCTCTGAGATATGCAATCGAAAACATTAAGAATCTTATTGGAAAAGTTCCAATTTTTGGAATTTGCCTTGGACATCAGCTTTTGGCTATTGCATTAGGAGGGAGAACCTATAAGCTCAAATTCGGCCACCGTGGTGCAAACCACCCTGTGAAGAACTTAGAAACTGGTTCTGTAGAAATTACTTCTCAAAATCATGGCTTTGCCGTAGATATTGATTCCCTGAAGCTATTAGCAAAATTAACCCATATCAACCTTAATGATATGACAGTAGAGGGATTCGCTCTTAAGGAAAAATACTTTTTTTCTGTCCAATACCATCCAGAGAGTTCCCCTGGGCCCGGAGATTCGAAATACCTTTTCAAGAACTTCGTAAAATTGATGGAAGATTTCAGGAGAAAATAGAGTGCCCAGAAGAAATGACATTGATTCTATTTTAGTTATTGGCTCAGGCCCAATTATAATAGGCCAGGCATCAGAATTCGATTATTCAGGGACTCAAGCTCTTAAAGCTTTAAAAGAAGAAAAGTATAGAGTCATCCTATTAAATTCTAATCCTGCGACTATAATGACAGACCCTGAATTTGCAGACAGAACCTACCTTGAACCATTAACATTTGAATACTTGAAAAAAATCATTGAGAAGGAAAAACCGGATGCCCTACTTGCTACTCTTGGAGGCCAGAAAGCCCTGAATTTGGCTTTGGAACTTGATGAGAGAGGAATATTGGAGAGACATAGGATACAACTGATAGGAGTTAGTGCCCAATCAATAAAAAAGGCTGAAGACAGAATGTTGTTCCGCAAGTCCATGGAAAAAATTGGGCTTGAAGTTCCCGAGTCAGGATATGCCTCCACTATCAAAGAGGCAGAGAATATAGTAAGAGAAATTAAATTCCCAGTTGTTATCCGCCCGTCATTCACATTGGGAGGCACGGGTGGAAATATCATGGAAAACTGGGATGATTTCGCAAAATATGTGCCTTTAGGCCTTGCAATTAGCCCTGTATCCCGAATCCTGATTGAAAAATCCATAATAGGCTGGAAGGAATTTGAACTTGAGGTAATGAGAGACAAAAAAGACAACGTAGTTATTGTATGTTCGATTGAGAATATTGACCCAATGGGAGTGCATACTGGAGATTCAATTACAATTGCTCCGTCTCAGACTTTGACAGATAAAGAATATCAGAGAATGAGAGATGCATCGATAATGATAATGAAAGAAATCGGAGTCGAGACAGGCGGCTCTAACATCCAGTTTGCCATAAACCCTGTTGATGGGAGGATGGAAGTCATTGAAATGAATCCTCGCGTTTCAAGATCTTCAGCATTGGCATCAAAAGCCACAGGTTTTCCAATCGCAAAAATAGCAGCTAAATTAGCTGTAGGTTATACTTTGGATGAAATTTTAAATGATATTACAAAAAAAACACCGGCCTGTTTTGAGCCTGCAATAGACTATGTGGTTGTAAAAATCCCCCGTTTTTCATTTGAGAAGTTTCCTGAAGAAGAACCGTCTTTAACAACACAAATGAAATCTGTTGGAGAGACAATGGCGATTGGAAGGACATTCAAAGAATCTGTTCAAAAAGCCATCCGTTCTCTTGAGATAGACCATTGGGGTTTGGAAGAAAAACATCTTCCGAAAGACAATAAAGCTTTACAAGAATTATTGAGAAAGCCCAATTCAGAGCGGCTGTGGTATATTGCTGAAGCAATGAGGAGAGGGATGTCTGTTGAAGAGATTGCAAGTCTTACAAAAATAGACCCATTTTTCATTTGGAATATAAAGGAAATTATTGAATTTGAGGAAGAGCTAAAATCTTTGAAAGAGAAAGAATTAGATAAGGACATTCTCCGAAAGGCAAAAGAAATGGGTTTTTCTGACAGAAGAATTGGCGAACTCATTGGAGAAAGCGAAGAAAACGTAAGAACGATGCGAGAAAAAGAGAATATTTTACCTGTATGGAAGGTTGTTGATACATGTGCAGGAGAGTTTGAGTCTGAAACTCCTTATTTCTACTCGACTTACGAAGAAGAAGACGAAGCAGCTTACATACCGCATAAGAAAGCAATCATACTGGGTTCAGGGCCTAACAGAATCGGCCAGGGAATTGAGTTTGACTACTGCTGTGTTCATGGCGTTTTTGCCCTGAAAGACCTTGGATACAAAGCTATCATGATTAATTCTAATCCAGAAACAGTCTCTACAGATTATGATATTTCTGACCGCCTTTACTTTGATCCAGTGACTTTAGAAGATGTCCTCTCAATTTACAATAAAGAGAAGCCAGAGGGAATTATTGTTCAATTCGGGGGACAAACTCCCCTTAAAATTTCAACTGGCCTATGGAGAAACAAATTAAAAATATTAGGAACAGCTTCAAAGACAATAGATGATACTGAGGATAGAGAAAAATTTGACGCTTTTCTAAAGAAATTGAATCTGCTTCGCCCGAGAAACGGGATGGCAAGGAATATTTCTCAAGCATTAAGTATTGCCGAAAAAATAGGATATCCAGTTCTTATACGCCCTTCTTATGTGCTTGGCGGCAGGGCTATGAAAATTATCCATAATGAAGAAGAATTGGAAAAATTTGTTACGTCAATCCAGGAGTATTGTTCAGAACATCCAATCCTTATAGATGAATTTATTGACAATGCAACAGAGCTCGATATTGATCTTCTATGTGACAGCAAAGATGTTTATATTGCTGGAGTGCTCGAACACATTCAGGAGGCTGGTATTCATTCTGGAGATGCTACTATGGTTACTCCTCCATTCTTTTTAGCTGACAGATTGGTCGAAGAAGTAAAACGCCAGGTGAAACTTATGGCTGTGGAACTTAAAATTATTGGATTAATGAATGTTCAGGTTGCAGTGAAAGGGACAAAAATCTACATATTAGAAGTAAACCCCAGAGCCTCGAGGACAGTCCCTTTCCTGTCAAAAGCTACAGGAATTCCCCTGGCTAAGATTGCTACAAGACTTATAATGGGAGAAAAACTGAATAAGATAAATATATATTCTAAAAAAAGCGGTTTATACGCTGTAAAAGAAGCAGTGTTTTCTTTTGATAAGTTTACGGAAGTAGATCCAATTTTAGGTCCTGAAATGCGTTCTACAGGGGAATCAATAGGTATAGATAAATACTTCCCTCTTGCTTTTCTAAAAGCAGAAGAGGGAGCAGGATTTTATCTGCCGAAAAAGGGAAGAGTGTTTTTCAGTGTCTGCGACGAAGACAAGCCAAAAGCTATTCCAATCGTCGAGAAACTCAGTGATTTAGGATTCAACATGGTTGCAACAGAAGGAACTGCTAAGTACTTTCTTAAGCACGGTTTTCATATGCGTACAATCGGTAAGGTCTATAGAGGAAAGAGAAATATTCTTGATGATCTGAAAAAGGGAAAAGTTAAAATGATAATAAATACTCCTTCTGGAATTCATGAGAGGGAAGATGCAAGAAAAATAAGAAAAGTCGCTTTTTCTTACAGAGTACCATGTTTTACAACAATTCCTTCAGCAAGTGCTGCTGTAAAAGCCATAGAAATGAGAAATTATATTGCTCCTTCAATAAATTGTTTACAGGATATTCATTCGAATAAGTGCTAACTTTAAAACCGACAATTATGTATTCAATTCTCTGAAAATTTTCTGTTCAAAATATTGAATTTAATCTTCTTTTTCGAATTTTTAGTTTTTATATTTGTTACTTGGATTGTTTTTTCTTATAATGAATCAAGTTTTAGAGACTTAAAAAATGCTTCTATTTTGAACTAATTGAAGGAGGGAAAACATGAAGCTTTTAAAAACATGTTTTTCGTATTTTCTTTGTGTATGTTCAATAATCATTATTGCTGGGAAAAATACTATTATTGCTGAAGAGCGAGAGCCTTCACTCCGCTATCAAATCTGGGTAGAACTCGACGATCAGGACAAAATGCTTTATGGGAAGGAAGAGATTGTTTGGATGAATAAAAGCCAGGATGCAGTCCGAGACATGTGGTTTCACCTTTATTACAATGCATTTAAAAATGAAAAAAGCACAGTTATTGAAGAATCCAAGGAAAGCATAAAGCAATTCGGTATAAATGTGAAAGATGGTGAATGGGGCTGGATTGATGTGACACGCATTTACCTGGCGGATGGCAGGGGTTTAACTCCAACTATGGAATTTGTCACTCAGAATAAACCAATTCATCCTGATGACCAGACAGTAATGCGTGTAATATTCCCTGAATCTATCATGCCTGGAGGAGAAGTTCATGTTTTCATTGAGTTCCAGTCGAAAATCCCAAGGACAATACTTCGTTCAGGATACTATAAAGATTCTTATTTTATTGCTCAATGGTTTCCTAAACCTGGTGTTTACGAAGAAGGGAAGGGCTGGAACTGCCATGCTTATCATCTTAATTCTGAATTTTTTGCAGACTTTGCTGATTTTACAGTACATATATCTGTACCAGAGAAGTTTGTCGTAGGAGCTTCAGGCAAGCAAATTAAGGCCAAAGCCGACAAAGAATCAGGAAAAATTACATATACTTATGAACAGGAAAACATACATGACTTTGCCTGGACGGCTAACCCTGATTTCATAAAAATAGAAAGGGATTTCATAGCAGATGAAGAAATCACCAAAGAAGAATACCAAGAAGTTGCAAGAATGCTTCAACTTCCTTTAGATGATGTGAAGCTTCCTGATGTAAAGATGATACTTTTAATAAATCCCGAACATAAAGACCAAATAAAAAGGCATTTCAATGCCTTAAAGGCAGCCATAAAATATTATGGTCTATGGTATGGGCCTTATCCATATGAAACCGTGACAATGGTTGACCCTCCTTTCAGGACACGCAGTGGAGGCATGGAATACCCGACATTGTTTACAGCAGGGACTTCTATTTTAAATAGCAAAGAGGTTCTCTCTCTTGAGGGTGTTATTATTCATGAATTTGGACATGGCTACTGGTACGGCCTCTGTGCCAACAATGAATTTGAGGAAGCATGGCTCGATGAAGGAATAAACACATATTCGACTGGTAAAGTTATTGCTAAAGCTTATGGCCAAGGGACAATACCAGCATATTTCAATAGAATTCCTATGAATTGGTTTTTTAAGTTTCCCAAATATTATGATTATGAGCTTGACAGGACACTGGGAATTCATGTTGTGGAATTAGACCCCATAACTACTTATTCATGGAAATTTTTCAATATTGTGAGTTACGGCTTAAATGTATACCAGCGAGCATCTACCTGTTTGAATACACTTGAACGCCTGGTTGGGCCAGAAACTATGCTAAGGATACTGCGCACTTTTCAAACACGGTTTCGTTTCAGACATCCCCATACACAAGATTTTATAGGTATTGTCAATGAGATTACAGGGAAGGATTACTCATGGTTCTTTGATGAATTGTTTTTTAAGACATTGAATTTTGATTATGGCATATCATCAATAAGTTCTAAAAAAGTGAAGGAACTTGTTCGAGGTGTTTTCGATATAAATGGAAAGAAAGAGGAAGTCACAAAAGAGAAGATTGCAAAGAAAGAGGCAAAGGATAAAAAAATGAAAAAGAAACCAGTTTATCTTTCGAAAGTAAAAGTCAGGCGGTTTGGTGAAGCCAGAGTTGGAGGGGAAAGTGATTTGAAAATCATGGTTGTGTTTGAAGATGGTTCTGAAGAAACAGTCTTCTGGAAAGGGCAGGAAAGATGGAAGGAATTTGTATTTACAAAGCCTGTAAAAGCAAAATATGCTCAGATTGACCCTGAAAACATTTGGCTTATTGATTCAAATATTTCCAATAATTCATTGAAATTAAAGCCATCTCGCAAGGAGAGCTTTAGATTTATATATAAAATTATTTTTATGTTTCAAAATTCGATACAGTTTCTTTCTGCCTTAAGTTAAGCAAAGGAGAAAAAAATGAACATCTTTAAGGTTTTTATGACAGGTTTTAGAACAGCGAATAAAAAGGCGAAAATGTTGGTTTATCTTTGGGTAATTAATCTTTTGTTTTCCTTATTTGCAGTCACACCTTTATATTTTCTCATCAGCAAAGAATTTTCCCGCTCATTTACAGGAGAACAAATAGGCATAGGATTGAATATGACGTGGCTGGGAGATTTTATATATAAATACAAGGACTTTTATCCAGCTTTTATAGGATGGATTCTTGTTTTTATGATTATTATCTTTCTTCTCTCGATTTACCTTAATGGAGGAATAATCGGAAGGATTGTATCTGAAGATGAGCGTATTACATTTGTTGATTTCTTGTCAGATTGCGGTAAGTATTTTCCCAGGTTTTTCAGAGTCGCCCTGCTTACATTAGTTGGGTATTTCATTGTGTTTGGGCTTCTTTTTTATGCAGTTTCGCAACTATTTAAAGTCTGGGTAAGAAATGCAACTACAGAATGGACGCTTATTATTTCTTCGAACATAAAATTCCTTATTGCACTTCTTTTGTTTACGATTGTAAGGATGTTTTTCGATTATGTGAAAATTAGACTTGTTGTAGAGGACAGCAGAAAATCCATAAGGGCAACGCTATTAAACATTCCTTTTATCATGCGTAACTTTTTTAAAGCATGGGCTCTCTTTCTTTGTGTTGGCCTGATTGTTTGCGTTGTAAGCGTAATTTTTATTCTAGTGAATTCATTTCTACCAAGAGCTGGGGCCTTATTAATCGTGTGCCTTCTGTGGGGACAGTTCTATATGTTTATTAAAATATGGACAAAACTCCTGTTTTTTTCAACTGAATATCATTTTCTAAGTCTTAGTGGTCTTCGGTAGACACATAGACTCAGTATTTGATAGACTTTTTTATTAACCGTTTTAAAATTGAAGGAGAAAGCAGTGCACATAAAATTCCTGGGAGCTAATCAGCAAATAACAGGTTCATGTTATTTTCTTGAAGTAGGAGGGCTTAAACTTCTGATTGATTGTGGTCTTTATCAAGAGCGAATGTATACAGCAAGAAATTGGGAACAATCTCCAGTTTCCCCAGATGAAATAGACTTCCTTCTTTTGACTCACATTCATCTTGACCATTCAGGGCTTCTTCCAAAAATCGTCCGTGAAGGACTTTCCAATCAAATCTTAACCACATCTCCATCCAAAGAGCTGATTCCTATAATGCTTCTTGATTCAGCTCATATTCAAGAAGAAGATGCTGAATTCAAGAAAAAGCGGCATGCAAAAGAAGGCAGGAAAGGGCCGTTTCCAGAAATCCCTCTTTATACAGTTGAAGAAGCAAGACAAGTTTTTCCTCTTGTGAAAAGTGTTCCGTATGGAAGCAGTTTTTCTCTTGCTCCTAACGTTAGCGTGATCTTTCATGATGCAGGGCATATTCTCGGGTCAGCCATGATAGAGCTTATGATTTCTGAAAATGGAAAACAGAATAGAATAATTTTCTCTGGAGATATTGGCCAGTGGAACAGGCCGATAATCCGGAATCCTTCTGTTTTTGAACAGGCAGATTATGTTATCATGGAATCTACTTATGGCAACCGCATTCATGAGGATCCTGCAGATGTAGAGAAATTACTTTGCCAAGTGGTTAATGAAACTGTAGATGCAGGTGGAAATATTGTCATTCCAACATTTGCTGTAGAGAGGGCACAGGAACTCATGTTTTATTTGAGCCGTCTTGCCAGGCAGAATAAGATTCCTGATTTAATGATATTTCTGGATAGTCCTATGGCAGTAAACATCACTCAAGTTTTCAAGAATCATAAGGATTCCATGGATGAAGAAACGCGTGCGATTTTTAATGAAGGGGATTCTCCTTTTCGTTTTCCTGGACTAAAGCTTGTCCGCTCTGTTGAAGAATCCAAGGCCATCAATTTCATAAATGAACCCTGTATTATTATGGCTGGCTCAGGCATGTGTACAGGGGGGCGGATTAAACATCATCTTGTACGAAATATCACTCGTCCGGAGTCCACTATCCTATTTGTATGTTATCAAGCCTCTGGTACACTTGGAAGGCAAATATTAGACAGGAATTCTCAAGTAAGAATATTGGGGAAGTATTATCCTGTAAACGCCAGGATTGAGGAGATTCACGGTTTTTCCTCTCATGCAGATAGAAATGGTTTGCTTAAGTGGGTGGAAAGCTTACGGTTTCCTCCGAAACGTTTATTCGTGACACACGGTGAAATCAATGCTTCTTTCAGCATTGCATCTGAAATAAAGAAGAAAGGCTGGAATGTGGAAGTCCCTGAATATTTAGAGGAATGGGATTTGGAATAAAAAAAAATAAAAACAAGAGGTGAGTAATGAAAATTAAAGGCTATTTTGTCGAGGATATTCCTCGACGGAAATTTCTTCAAATCAGCCTTAAAGGTGGAATTGCGATTGCAGCCACTCCATCTCTTCTATCACAATTTCTATCTTGTAAAGCACAAGGGCCTGTGAGTGCAAAATTGAAATTAGATACTAACATATTGAACAAAACCATTCGAAAAGCATTAGAAAAAGGCGGAGAATTTGCTGAAGTGTATGTAGAAAACAGGATTTCGCGCCGGATTATAATGGAAGAGTCCAAGTTCAAAAGCGCTGTTTTTGGCATAAGCCAGGGAGCTGGTGTCCGGGTGATTTCTGGAGACAAGACAGGATATGCTTATACAGATGAAATTACAGAGAATAAGCTTTTGAGAGCTGCAGAAGTCGCTTCGTATGTGGCCAGAAGCACAAAACCTGTTGAGCCAGTTGATGTTAAGGAAGCTAAGAGAGAGTCGTTTATTACAGTGAAAATTCCCTTACAGGATGTTGCGGATGAAAAAAGGTTAGACGTCATCAGACGAGCAAACCAGGCTGCCCTTGATTATGATTCAAGGATTAAGATGGCATTCATCAGCTATTATGATGAAATCCGCAGCAGGACAATCGCAAATAGTGAAGGCATTTTACTAATTGATGAATTACCCCTTCTTTTCTTTATTGTGCAGACATTAGGTGTTGGAAAAAATACCAGCCATTTAAGCCGCGAAAGACTCAGCAGGCATTCTGGATTTGAGATGTTCGATGAAGTTTCTCCAGAGGAAGTGGCACAGAGAGCTGCAAGAGAAGCCATTACTATGCTTGATGCCGAAGATTGCCCGGCTGGAAAGATGGATGTAGTTATGCAAAATGGATGGGGAGGAGTTCTTGTCCATGAAGCAGTAGGACATCCTCTGGAAGCAGATAACATTGTAAAAAAGATCGGTGTGTTCACTGGAAAGCTTGGAAAAAAAGTAGCAAGCGATGTTTTCACCATGGTAGATGACGGAAGTATGCCAAATCGCAGAGGTACAACGAATTTTGATGACGAAGGCACACAGATGCGCAGGAATATTTTGATAAAAGAGGGGGTCCTCCAGAAATACATGACTGATATTCTTTCAGCAAAACAGCTTAATATGGAACGGACAGGAAATGGGCGTCGCGAAAGTTTCCGTTATATCCCTATTCCCCGAATGACCAATACATTCATTGAAAAGGGAAAAGATAACCCTGAAGACATCCTTACTTCAACCAAAAGAGGAATCTATGTGCAGAGTTTAAGCGGAGGAAGTGTAAATCCAGTAACAGGAATGTTCAATTTCACTTGTCGTGAAGCCTATTTAATTGAAAATGGAAGAAAGAAGAATCCTGTAAAAGGTGCCACTCTTATAGGAAGCTGTATTGATATAATAAGTAACATAGATGCTGTTGGAACAGATCTGGATTTTGGCCCAGGAATTTGTGGAAAGGGGCAAGAAGCTGAGGTTTCTGCAGGTCAGCCAACGGTCAGGATTCGCGGAATTAATGTTGGCGGAAGCAGGGCAAGGCGATAAATTGATAGAAGATAGGAGAAAACAATGGACTATAAAATTTTAGCCGAGCAACTGGTTAAAAAATGTATGCAAAAAGGAACCGATGAGGCAGAAGTATATATTGATACTGGACGCAATCTAAGTATTGAAGTCCGTAATGGAGAAATAGAAACTGTACAGGAAGCAAGTGCACACGGAGTAGGTTTCAGGGTCTTTGTCGAGAAACGCATGTCTTTCTCAAGCTGCAATGATTTTTCTGACAGTGCAATAGAAAAAGCTATTTCAAGTGCAGTAGAAATGGCGAAAAAAACAACTTCAGATGAAAATAATGGCCTGCCCGATGATAAAAGAATCACAAAAATAGAAGGACTTTATGACCCTCAGATTCAACAGGTCCCAATGGAAAAAAAGATTTCCCTTGCGAAAAGAGTAGAAGAATTAGCAATGAAAGACTCGCGTATCACAAAGAGCGCTGGCGCCGGTTATTCTGAAACAGAAAGAGAAGTTTTTCTTGCAAATTCAAAAGACCTTTCAAAGAGCTATAAAGAGTCTGCCTGTTCTTTTGGTGTTTCAGTCGTGGCTGAGAAAGGAGAACAGAAATCATCTGGATGGGAGTTCTGTTCGCGTAGATATTTCGCAGATTTAAAACCTGCCGAAGAGGTTGCTTTAAAAGCTGCAAAAGAGGCATACTCAATGCTTGATTCCAGAATGGTTAAGACCCAGGAAGCATCTGTGATATTCGACCCTGATGTTGCGAGGGCTATTTTAGGCGGGATATTAGCTGCGGTCAATGGAGAAAGAGTACTGCAGGGAGCAAGTTTTCTTGCAAAAAAAATGAACCAAAAAATCGGTTCAGAGCTAATAACAATCATAGATGATGGAACACATACTAAAGGTTTAGGAAGCAAGCCATTTGATGGGGAAGGGGTTCCAACACAGAAGAGGGTAATCATAGAGAAAGGAGTTCTTAAAGGATTCATGTATAACACCATCGTGGCAAAACATGCAGGAGTAAAAAGTACTGGAAATGCTTCGAGAGGAGGTTATACAAGCCTTCCTGGAATAGGAGCTCATAATTTTTATATGGACAAAGGCACATATTCGCAGGAAGAAATCATTAAAGCTACAAAGAAAGGGCTTTTTCTTAAAGGAATCACTGGATATGGTATAAATCCTGTAAACGGAAACTTTAGCGGAGGTGCATCTGGTTTCTGGGTAGAAAATGGGAAAATCATGTTTCCTGTCAAAGGCCTAACGATTGCTGGAAACGCATTTGAAATGTTTAATAACATCGATATGGTTGGAAATGATTTAGATTTAAATCGAAGTTTTACAGCTCCTTCTTTCCGAATAAAAACAATTCTAATAGGCGGAGAATGAAAACTGGCAACGAAGAAAAAATAACTAGTAGTTAGATTTTTGGCGTTTTTTGTTTTTTTATAATTACAGGTTATAAATATTCGAATGCATTTTTCTATATATTTTTAAAAAAAGAATAGGTATTTAAAAAAGAGGACAGAAAAATGAATAGAAAAAGTTGTTTTTGGCACCATCGTATATATGTTTTATTCTGTTTTTTAGTGATGTCTCTTTTTATTTCCTCATGCAGTTCGGATAAAGTAGCGAAAATTGAAGAGAAGTCAGAAGTGATTCTAACATATCCTTTTTCAGACCCTGATCCTGTTCCAATTTTAACCCGCTCAAGCTTATGGGGAAGAGGAGCAAGGTTATATCCGTATTATTTTATTGATAAGTTTTCAAAAGAAGGAGTTGAGAAAGAGTGGAAAGTTGTTTATTTAGAGAACCCATACATAGAAGTTTCTGTTTTGCCACAAGTTGGAGGAAAAATTTGGGGCGCTATTGAGAAGTCAACAGGCAAGGAATTTATTTACAAAAACCATGTGCTTAAATTCCGTGAGATTGCACTTCGCGGCCCCTGGACTTCGGGTGGAATTGAATTTAACTTCGGAATAGTTGGACATGCGCCATCTTGTGCAACTCCTGTTGATTATATGACGAGCAAGAATCCTGATGGTAGCGTGAGCTGCATCGTAGGAACAATGGATTTGCCTAGCCGTACACGCTGGAGTGTAAAAATTACTCTGCCAAAGGATAAGGCCTACTTTGAAACTCAAGCTTTCTGGTACAATCCAACACCATTCCACCAATCATATTATTCGTGGATGAATGCAGCAGTTAAAGCCGGAGATGATCTTCAGTATATAATTCCAGGCCGATTCCACATTGGGCACAGTTATTCAGTTCCTCTAAAGCCATGGCCAATTGATGAAAATGGGCGCAATCTGTCCTGGTATAAAAATAATGATTTTGGTTCCTCAAAAAGTTATTTTACAGTTGGTGAATATGAAGATTTTTTTGGTGGATACTGGCACGATTCAAGATTTGGTTTTGGTCATTGGGCTCAATACAATGACGTGCCTGGACACAAAGTCTGGATATGGAGCTTGGCAAGGGATGGAGCTATCTGGGAAAATCTCTTGACAGACAGCGATGGCCAGTATAGCGAGCCGCAAGCCGGCAGGTATTTTAATCAAAGCGACCATGGCTTTTTCTCACCTTATTTGGCTGATACTTGGCGTGAAACATGGTTTCCTTATAAGGAAATAGGGCCAATGGTTAAAGGTTCTCCATATGGAGTATTGAACGTAACTCACTCCAGCGATTCTGTATCTATAGGGATATTCCCACTTCAGAAGATAAATGATGATTTAATAGTTAGTCTTGATGGGAAAGAAATCTACCATGAGCATCTTGTGTTGAAACCTGCAGAAATTTATAAAAAGACTATTCCAGCTACAAATTGTGAAGGAATACTGGAAGTTAACATTGATAATAAATTGAATTATACAAGTGATGTTTTAGCAAAAAACCTGGACCGGCCGATTAATTTTTACAATTATGATGAAAAAACAATAGACGGGCTTTATCTACTTGCAGAAAGGTTTGAGAAAGAACGGAATTACTATATGGCGCTTCAGAAATATTTAGAGTGTTTAGAAAGAGACCCTATGCATACACGTGTTTTATGCCGGGTTGCTGAACTTTACTGCAGAAGAGGTGAATATAAAAAAGCACTTACTTATGTAGAGAAAGCCTTGAAAAAAGCTATGTATGACCCAGAAGCAAACTATATTTATGGAGTAATTGCCCGGCAGTTGAGAGATTTAATCAATGCTAAAGAAACCCTTGGATGGGCTGCACGTTCACTTGAGTTTCGTTCCGCAGCATACTGCCAATTGGCAGAAATATATTTTCAAGAAAAAAATTATGAGTTAGCACTCGAATATACTCAACGTTCATTGGATTTCAATAAATACAACATAAATGCTTATCAGGTTTTGGCTGCAGCATATCGAAAGCTCAATAGATATGAAGAAGCGAAGAAAGTGCTTGATAAAATTTTAACAGTTGATCCTTTAAACCATTATGCACGTTTTGAACTTTATCTGTTAAAACCGAATAAAAAGAGGATGGATAGTTTCAAGTCAATGATTCGCAATGAATTTCCAAAAGAGACATACATAGAATTGGCCCTCTTTTATGTAAAACTTGGCATTAAAGATGAAGCGATGAAATTGCTTGAGCTTGTATCTGATTACCCGATTGCTTGCTATTGGATGGCTTATCTTTTAAAAGATGAATTACCCCAAAAAAGCAAGGAATTGCTAAACAAAGCTTCAGGCCTTCCACCATTGTTGGTTTTCCCATTTCGTGAAGAATCGATTCAAGTTTTCAAATGGGCCTCTGAAATACTACAAGAGGACTGGAAAACACGGTATTATCTTGCGTTGATTTTTTGGGGTAAGGGAAGGGTAGAGGAAGCTAAAGAATTGCTTAATGCTTGCAGTAATCCAGATTTTGCCCCTTTTTACTTGGTAAGAGCACACTTTTATAAAGATTCATTCCCTGAAAAAGCCCAAAAGGATTTTGAACAGGCATTGAAATTAGACGAAGGAAACTGGAGGTCATGGCATCATCTGATTGACTTCTGTATCAACAGAGAATTAAAAACTAAATCTTTGAAATTAGCTGAGAAGGCATCGAAACTATTTCCAAATGAAGTGCCCATTCAGATTGATTTGGTACGAGCTCTCATGGAAAACAGGAGTTTTAAAGAAGCTGTCACAATACTGGACAACATTGTTGCTCTCCCTTATGAAGGAGCCAGTGGAATTCACGGGCTTTTTGTGGAATGCCAGGTTCAATTAGGCCTTGATTGTATGAAAAACAGACAATTCACACAGGCAATCCAGCATTTGGAAAAAGCAAAGACATATCCAGAAAAATTGGGGACTGGGCGGCCATATGACCCTGACTTAAGAATGCAGGATTATCTCCTTGCTTTTTGTTATGAGAAGACAGGGGATAGAAAAAATGCAAAAGAATTACAAAAATCTATCTATGATTACACGATTAGACATTTATCAGAAATTCACCCAAACAATTATTTTGGGGGATTAGTCCTTCAACAATTTGGAAATCACAAGTTGGCTTCCAAACTCTTAAAGCAAGGTTATCCCCGGAAAGACATCCTTGAAGTTATTGAGAAAAACTGAGCATCACCATGCTTTTTACTCCAGCATTTCTGACTTTATCTGGGTAAATGGGAAAACTTTTTTAATAATTTTTGTGGCTTTAATTTCACCTTTAACCTTTACTACTCCTTTTTCAAATCCTTCTATTTTCATCAGAAAAATTTCATCCATTCTCTCCAATCTTAAAGACGCTTGACATGGCAAAAGGGACAGAAGCTATGGGTTTTGCAGGAGAAAGCAAGAAGAAACTTCTCTATTGTGATAAAAAAGCTTTTATGTTTATCTTTTGTAATTCAGGAAGATTTACATATGCTTCTTCCTTGTTGAAATCCTTCCAGGTTTTGCCGTTTATGATTACCTTTTTCAATTTAATGTTTTTGTCTTCTATAGGAAGGGGATATAACTTTTGACCCTTTTTGGGTGAGGTGATGAGGAAATTAAGTTCTACTTCTTTTTTGTTTTTCCATAAATCCAGACAAAGATAGTTCAATAGGCTATGTTCCATCGAGTGATAGGAAGTTTTGGAACTGTGTGCTTTTGTTCCATCTCTCATTTTCCCATTAGCGTAAGTGGAGATAAAAGTATCGCCGAATTCTTTGTCTATAAAATAATTATTCCAGAAATTGGCTCCCTTTTTGAAACATTCGATATATTTATCATCATGAAAGATTCTGTAAAGGTAAAGGTTATACATGTTTCCGTAGGCCTGTATCCACCAAACCGATGAATCTTTATGGATAGAAGGGTCCGATATTTCTAAAGTGTCATACCATACTCCAGTTTCTTTATTAAATCCCCATTTTACAATCTTTTCTGTCAATGACTCCAACCTCTCTATATAATCTTTTTTGCCGGTTATAAGATAAAGCCTGTATAACATCCAAGCAACTTCTATATTGCCCCCGATGTGAACTCGGCTTTTAGATGCATCATCCTTGATGTTCCACTCTCTATCGAATGCTTCCAGGATCCACTCGGTTTCAGGGTCTTGCATCCTCGCTAAAATTAGATCCATGATCCTTTCCATTTGTTCCAGGTATTTTCCCTCTCTTGTTGCCAGATACAAATAGATTAAATAACCGGAGACCGGAGAGACCTGGATGCCTATGGATTTGATGCATGATTTAACGCTTAAATCCTGGTTTAAAACACTACAATAACCTCCCCATTTGTTATCCCATCTTTTTGTTTCCATTATATTATTGGATTTTTCAATATATTGAAGTACCTTCGGATCATGCGTAACAAAATAATACATTGCTAATCCTGTGTTTGAATAGGTCTGCATAAAATAGTTCTTTGTTAAACGTACTGGATTCCCTTTTTCATTGAGAGTATCGAACCATCCGCCGTAATCTTTATCCCAGGCATGCTCGAGAAGAAAATCTACTGTTTCTGATGCTATTTCTATGTATTTCTCATCACCTGTAAGAAGAAAGGCAACAGAATAACTGAAAATATGTCTTGAGATCATGCCTGGGAACTTGTCAGTTCCATTAAACTGATTCCATTCGCGGTCAAGATTTGTAATGAAAGCACCATTATCATGGTCAAGTGCATGCTGAGTCCAGTAAGGAATAATGTCCTGTAAAGCCTGGTTTTTCCAGAAGGATCCGTTAAGGATATCATTGTTTTCCTTGATGCTGGAAATAGAACATCCCGATGCCGCAAAAATAATTAATGTAATCAATGCAAAGAATACCTTGTTAGGTTTCATAATCCCTCCCCCTTTGTTCTTTTATTTTTTATTATTTTTGGGCATTGTATCATTTGTCTATAAAAAATTGAAATTACAGGGAAAAAAAGTAGATAATAGAACCAACATAAAGGAGAGATAAATCATGCAAAAACCCATCATCTATTCAATGATTTTACTGATGCTTCTTTCTTTAATTTCTGCTCTCTTTCCAGAGGAAATCCATTTTGGAGTTGGTTCATGGGCAGAGGACGTCTATGGAAACCATCGTGTTGTTATCCATGTTGATTCGAAATCAGATGCTGTATGGCTTCATGTCCCCTGGAGGAGAAGGGATTATCATCCTGAAAAGAAAAACATCATTCTAATCGATGCCCAAACAGAGAAGAGGATTGAAAACATATGCAGAGTGAACATCAACAGAGAATTTGGAGATATTGTTTTCCAGCCGGTCTCAGTTCCAGGAGATTATTACCTGTATTACATGCCATACGAAATGACTGGAAGTAAAAATTATCCTACAGTAATCTATCCAGAACCAGAGGAAGCGGCTGATACTGAATGGCTTAAAAAGAATAGTCTGGATAAAAAAAACAATTACTTCCAAAAATTAAGCAATTTTCCAAAAGCCAGGGTTTTAGAGATTCAAACTATCGACGAATTCAACAGTTTCTATCCGATGGAAGTGATTGCTACAGCCGATGAGACAGAAGAATTACTGAACAAACATGCTGGTTCTCGATTCCTTCTGTTTCCTGAAGATCGCAAATATCCTATTAAGATGACTGATGATTTGCCGTTAAGATGGATAAAAAAAGGGCCTCAAGAATCTTTCGTTGGCACAGCTGCCCGTGGAGAGTTCTATGCTTACCAAATTGGAGTTTATGCCTGCAAAAATAATATTCCAGATATAGACATATCTTTTAAAGAGTTAATGTGTTTGCAGACAGGAACACTCATTCCTTCCTCTGCTTCCCGTTGTTTTAATAAGGGAGGAATCGATTGGATTGGAAAACCATTTACTAAGATTTATTCTGTTGATAAAGGCAAGATTCTTCCCCTATGGTGCGGTGTTCAGATACCTGAAGAAGTACTGCCTGGAGAATACAAGGGAGAAGTGACAATTACCCCCTCAGGAATGGAACCCAAAAAATTGAGTATTATATTAGAGATAAAAGATGAGATTATAGAGGATGCTGGGGATAATGAACCCTGGAGGCATTCACGATTGAGGTGGCTGGATTCAGAGATTGCATTAGATGACGGAATTGTAGGGCCTTTTATTCCGATGAAGGTTAATGGTTCTACAGTGAGCTGTCTTGGCAGAAATGTCTCAATTGCTAAGAGTGGACTACCTGAGAGTATCCAAAGCTTCTTCTCTCCAGAAGTGACAGATTTTCGAGAGAAAGCAATAGAAATATTGGTTTCTCCCATGGAATTAAAAATAGAAACCATTGACAATAAGGTTTTACCTTGGAAATCAGATGGCATACGAATAGTAAAGAATAACGAAGGAGCCGTTGTCTGGGAATCTAAAAATACTGCAGGTCCTTTGGTTATGATATGCCGTGCACAGATGGAGTTTGACGGAAGCATTGAATTTTTAGTCAATCTTCATGCCCGGGAAACAATTAATGTCAATGATATCCGGCTTGAAATCCCCATTTCTAAGGAAGTTGCAAAGTATATGATGGGAATGGGAGTAAAAGGAGGAATTCGTCCTGCGGAATTTCATTGGAAATGGGACCCAAAAAAGAATCAGGATTCTGTGTGGATAGGTGATGTCAATGCAGGCATTCAATGTAGTTTTAGAGACGAAAATTATTCCCGTCCTCTAAACACAAATTTTTATCATTCAAAGCCTCTTATAATGCCTCGCTCATGGTGTAATGATGGAAAAGGAGGATGTGCAATCATTGATTTTGATGAACTAACTGTTTTAATCTCTGCCTATAGTGGAAACAGAACAATTAAAGCAGGTGAGGAGCTTAACTATAATTTCAACATGCTTCTAACTCCATTTAAGTGTTTAGATACAGAGCATCAGTGGAACATACGCTTTTATCACCATTTTAGTCCTGTGGAAGAAATTGCTAAAACTGGCGCAAATACAATTAATGTTCATCATGCAAATGAGATTAACCCCTATATCAACTATCCATTTCTTCGTCCTAAGGAAATGAAAGCATATATTGATGGAGCACATGCAAAAGGCATGAAAGTAAAAATCTACTATACTGTACGTGAATTATCTAACCGTGCACCAGAGCTTTTTGCACTTCGTACGCTGGGTGATGAGATTTTTTCTTATGGCCCTGGTGGAGGATTTTCTTGGCTTCAGGAACATCTTGTCTCAAATTATATAACCGGATGGTTCGTACCGAAATTAAAAGATGCTGCTATCATAAATAGTGGAGTATCACGCTGGCATAATTATTATCTTGAAGGGTTGAACTGGCTGGTTAGGAATGTTGGAATCGATGGTCTATACATAGATGATGTGGCTTTTGACAGGAACATCATGAAACGAGTAAGAAAGATTCTCGACCGGGGTCGAGAAGGGGCTTTAATCGACCTTCATTCTGCCAATCAATTTAATCCCAGAGATGGGTTTGCCAACAGTGCCAATCTTTATCTCGAGCATTTCCCATATCTTAACCGGCTATGGTTTGGGGAATATTTTGATTATGATTCCCCGCCGGATTTCTGGCTTATTGAAATATCAGGAATTCCTTTCGGCCTGATGGGAGAAATGCTTCAGGATGGTGGAAATCCCTGGCGAGGCATGCTATATGGAATGACAGCCCGCTTTCCATGGTCAGGTAATCCCACTCATCTCTGGAAGGCATGGGATGGGTTCGGCATCGAGGAATCAAAAATGTTTGGATACTGGTCGCCCTCAACTCCAGTAAAAATAGATAATAACGATATTCTGGCCACTGCTTATGTTAAAAAAGGAAGTACGCTTATTTCGATTGCAAGCTGGGCAAAAAAGCGTGTATCTGTCCACATTAAAATCGATTGGAATGTATTAGGAATAACTCCTGAGAAAGCACAATTTTATGCTCCATTTATAAAAGATTTCCAGGACCAGGCAACATTTGTCCCAACAGATTCAATTCCTGTTGATCCTGGGAAGGGATGGCTTCTTATTGTTTCTGAAAAAGAGTAGGGCCATAAACATAAATCTATTCAAGGTATTTTCGAAACCGAATAGAACTCAGGATTATTGCTGCAATCCCAAATGCAGCAAGAGCAAGGACTTCGGGCCAAAGAATTGAGAAGCTATTTCCCTTCAAGAGAATTCCTCTAAGCGCCTTAGCAAAATATCTAAGCGGATTGAGAAGTGTAATGTATTGAATTATCTTAGGCATGCTTTCTATTGGAGAAAAAATTCCTGAAAGAAGCATGGCTGGCATGAGAAAGAAAAAGGCACTCATCATGGCTTGCTGCTGAGTGCGAGAAACAGTTGAGATGAAAAGGCCAAAGCTCAAAGAAGTTAGGATAAACAGAAGAGAAATCCCAAAAAGGAAGAAGATGCTTCCCCTTATTGGTAGAGAGAAAATCAATCTTCCTGCTAATATGACTAAAGCCATATCTACAAGCCCGATAATGACAAAAGGGAATGTTTTGCCTACAATCAACTCCCAGGTTTTTATAGGAGACACTATCAGATTTTCGAGAGTTCCCATCTCTCTTTCTTTAGTTATTGCCATAGAAGTAAGAATGAGTGTTGTGAGAAGGAGAACCAAACATATAACTCCTGGTACCATATAAATAGAACTTTTTAATTCTGGATTATACCAAATTCTCGGCTGTGTAATGATCATCCCTTCAGGTTCTTTGCCAGCAAGTTCAGTAAGAATATATTCAGACTGCTTCCCTACAAGTCGAGAGATGTAATCCAAAATAATGTTTGCCGAATTAGCGTCAGTTCCATCCAGGATAATTTGCAGACCTGTTTTTGCCCTCTTTTTAATATTGCTTGCGTATTTTTGAGGAATAACCATGGCTGCTTGGATTTTTCCTTTTTGAAACAACTCATCAACTTCTGGATAAGAATGAATGTGATATTTCACATTGAAGTAGTCAACATAGCTGAAAGAAGCAATTAGGGTCCTGCTCTCTTCGGTCCGGTCTTGGTCTAAAATACCTATAGATATATTCTTTATATCTGTTGTTGCCGCATATCCAAAGATAATAAGCTGTATGACAGGTGCAAAAAAAATAGGGAAAAGCATCCTGCGGTCACGGAAAGTTTGGATCACTTCTTTCCTTATGATATGCCGAATTTTCCTTAACATTTTTATTCCAAACTTAATTTA
>JACUUK010000127.1 GCA_014859315.1 Candidatus Aminicenantota bacterium | reverse complement strand
ATCCTCCATCCCCTCAAATTCATCCGATCATTGCTCCTTAACAAAGTACTTCTATGTTATAGGTACTCATTATTGTGATGAGCTCGGACTTAAAACTAACCGCTGTTAATTTTTTTGGTTTTCTTTCCATATCATTTCATTGCTATTTTATAAAACTTCCGTTTTCCAATCTTTAAGATGATATGTTTTTGTTTGCTCAGGTCTATTTTAAGTCCAATATCTTCGACTCTTTCTGCTCCAAGATAAACTCCTCCCTGGCGTATCATTCTCTTTGCTTCACCCCTGGATGGAAAGATGTTTTTATCCACAAGCAGGTCGATAAGAGGAAAAATTGGTTTTGAGACTTTGATTTCCTCTAATTCAGACGGCGTCTGTTTCAGTTTGAATATTCTTTTAAATTCCATGTTTGCTTCTTTGGCTTTTTCTTTTCCCCAAAAATCTCTAACAATGGTTTCTGCCAGGTTCGATTTTAAGTCCCTGGGGTTAATTTTGTTTTCTTTGATGTCTTTCTTCCATTGTTCTATTTTTGACAGTGGCAAATCAGTGAGAAGTTCGTAATAGCGAAACATAAGAGGGTCTGTGATGGACATTATTTTTCCGAACATTTCATTTGGTGGGTCAGTAACCCCAATATAATTATTTAGAGATTTGCTCATTTTTTCCACACCATCCAATCCTTCCAGAAGGGGGACTGTGATGACAACCTGTGGCTCTTGATTAAATCCCCTCTGTATTTCGCGACCAACGAGAAGATTGAATTTTTGATCTGTTCCACCAAGTTCCACATCGGCTTTTAAAGCTACAGAATCATATGCTTGCATGAGAGGATAAAGGATTTCATGGACAGAAATCGGAAGGCCATTTTTCAGGCGGTTGGAAAAATCGTCCCTTTCGAGGATCCTGGCGACAGTATACTTTGATGTCAAGTTAATTATATCAAAACTCGTCAATTTTCCCAGCCAGCGGGAATTAAAGTCGATAATCGTCTTTTCTGGATCGAGAATTTTGAAAATCTGACTTTTGTAGGTTTCTGCATTCTTCTGAATCTGTTCTTGAGTCATCGGAGGGCGAGTGACAGACTTTCCTGACGGATCACCGATAAGCCCTGTAAAGTCTCCGATGAGAAAGATGACATCATGACCTAAATCCTGGAAGTGTTTCATTTTGCGGAGAAGAACAGTATGGCCTAAATGTATGTCTGGGGCTGTAGGATCGAACCCTGTCTTGACTTTTAAAGGTTTATTTTCTTTAAGAGAACGTTCAATCCTCGTTTTAAGCTCTTCTTCCTGGATTATCTCGACACATCCTTTTTTCAGGTATTCAAATTGTTGTTCCACATCTTTTATCATTTTCTCTTTTCCTTTACATGGGCAATCTTAAGCGCTTAACAAGAAATTGTTGCATTGATTTAATTTGATGCTATCCGCCTTGCCTATTTTATATAAACGAGTCTGTTTCTGATTTCTAATCTTCCTTCGAAATATAGCTTGATTGCTTCAGGGTAAATCTTATGTTCTTCCTTTAATATCCTCTGACTCAATGTTTCTTCTGTATCATCCTGCTTCACAGGTACAACGGCCTGAAGAACTATAGGGCCCATGTCTACATCTGGAGTCACGAAATGGACTGTTGCGCCAGAATATCTGACTCCCCATTCCAAGGCTTTTCTCTGGACGTTAAGTCCTGGAAAAGCAGGGAGAAGAGCTGGGTGGATATTTAGAATAGCATTCGTGAATTGACGACAGAAATGAGGAGATAGAATCCTCATGTAACCTGCCAGGCAGATTAAATCAATTTTCCGGTTTTTTAATTCCTTTATAATTTCTTGTTCATACTCTTGCTTGCTATTAAAATCCTTAGGGTTTAAAGAGAGTGTATCCAGTTTTCTTTGTTGGGCGATTTTTAAGCCTGGTGCATCTGTTTTGTCGCTGAAAACAAGAGCAATTTCAGCATTTATTTTCCCTTCAAGAATAGCATCATGAATAGCGATAAAGTTTGAACCACGGCCAGAGAGAAAAACTGCAAGCTTCCCTTTCTTTTTTGGACTTTTAAAATATTCTTGTGACATTTTTCCCCTTAATTTGTTTAAAAATTAATCATGAATCCTATTTTAATAGAAAATCCGCTGAAATCAACAACAGCTTTCTGAACAGAACGAAAATTTTCTCCTGATGGCTCTTCGCTTAAAAGGAAGTTTTTTGCCTGCCAGAAATTGAAATCAGGGTTATATTCTTCGAAATAAAATAGAGTTCCGCTTTCTCCTTTTTTGTTTTCGCCTTTAAATCCACTTACTTTAGCAAATCTGTAAGAACTTTCTACGAAAAGACTTATTCCAGGTTGAAATGCATATGTGATACCGATAGTTCCAAGGAATAATTGGCCGGTGGCTGAAGTAGTTTGAAGTATGGGATAGCTGAATTTTTCAGCAGTTTCGAGTTTTTGGCCTTCTCTTTCAACATACCTCGCCCAAAGAATACCACTTCCTCCCTTCAGAAAAATGTGCAAATTTTTTTGTATAGGATAAAAATAGTACAAATTCAAAACTAAAGGGATTGCGCTGGCTTTTGTAGGCCTGATATATGTATACATTCCAACGGGCCTTTCTATAAATAATTCCGTTTCTTTCTGAGCGATTTCTCCATAAATGTAACCTGTTGCCAAACTTACGGAAAGATTGGAAGTAGGGAATATCATGAATTCCCCTTCAAAGTCATAAGCTGAGTGAAAATCAGAGACTTCTCCTCTGATGAAATTCCAGTTGTTTGTATTTGTAGCTTCTAATTCCAATCCTTCTTTCCAGTCTTTAAGAGATTTGTTGATGCCCCGTAGATTAAGTCGGCTGAGTCCGCCTGAAAATTTAAATTTCATATCAATGGAAAAACACATTGAGGAAGAAATAAACAGTATAAGAAAAACCAGGAAGCATTTCCTCCTAGTTCCTGATATTTTTGACATATTCATTTTTTTTGATTAATCCGTTTTTTTAATATCTTTTATAAAAACAACTTATTCCTTTATACGCCTATACGCTTTTGGGTTGGGCTCTATAAACCAAGATGTCTTCATTTGACACGAAACAATTCTGGGATAGATTCTTTCCATGCTTTATAAGCATCATCTAAAGAAATGCAAATGAGCTTTTTCTTGTTATGCCAGATAGAAATATTTTTTCCTCCAGTCTTTCCTATCAATGCAGCAGGAATATTTCTTTTTTTAGTGAGCGCAAAGAATTTATTGAGAAGATTATTTTTTAACGTGACTACGATTCTTGATTGAGATTCACCAAAAAGCAGGGCATCTGGCCTTATATTATCAAATAGTTCAAGAGTGCAGCCGATTTTCTCTTCGCTTAGAAAAGAACATTCTGCGATACAAACACCAAGGCCTCCTTCTGAAATGTCGTGAGCAGAAAGAAGCATCCCTTTATCGATAGCTTCCAGGCAAAACTCATGCAGACGTTTTTCTTCAACTAAGTTTATGTTCGGTGGTGGGCCTATTTCTAAGTTAAATAAGCTTTTAAGATATTCAGAGCCACTTAATTCTTCTTTATTTTGGCCGAGAAGCACAATAGAGTTGGCTTCTTCCTTGAATCCTGGGCTTATGGCTTTAGACCAGTCATCCAGGATTCCAACGACTCCTATGACGGGAGTCGGGTAAATAGGAGTACCGTCGGTTTCGTTGTAGAAACTTACATTTCCCCCTGTAATTGGGATTTGAAATGTGCGGCATGCTTGACCGATGCCTTCGACACTTTCCTTAAATTGCCACATGACCTCTGGTTTTTCAGGACTGCCAAAATTCAGGCAGTTTGTGACTCCTATAGGATAAGCACCAACACATGCGAGATTTCTGCATGCTTCAGCAACCGCAATCTTTCCACCCTCTCTCGGGTTAAGATAAGAATAGAGAGAATTGCCATCAAGTGTAATGGCTATGGCTTTCTTATTATTTTTTATCCTTAAGACAGATGCATCACTTCCTGGAAGAGACATCATGTTTATTTGAACCATGTGGTCATATTGGCTGTAAACCCATTCTTTGTTCGCAATTGAGGGAGAAGAGAGGAGGCGGATAAAGTTGTCATTAAAGTCACTTGGAAGAGGTGGAAGTTCTGCAAGTGTAAGAGTTTTGATGTGCTCAGGGACCTGAGTACGCCTGTGATATACTGGGCAAAGATTTACGATGGCGTTTACAGGTAAATCTACGACGACTTTTCCTCCTGCCTTGACTTTTAGATTTTCCCCTTTCGTGACTTTTCCTATGACAACAGCATCTAAATCCCATTTCTTGAAGATCTCCTGGACTTCTTCAACATTTCCCTTTTTTGCTACCAAAAGCATTCTTTCTTGAGATTCAGAAAGCATGATTTCATAGGGTATCATGCCTTGCTCCCGTTGGGGAACAAGGTCAAGGTCAATTTCGATTCCTGCCCCTGATTTGGAGGCCATCTCTGAAGTTGAACATGTAAGGCCTGCAGCCCCCATGTCTTGAATCCCCACAATGAGTCCCTTATCCATGACTTCCAGGCATGCTTCAAGAAGGAGCTTTTCTTTAAAAGGATCACCAACTTGGACGTTTGGTCTTTTTCTCTCTAAGTCATCACCAAATTCTGCTGAGGCCATGGTGGCGCCGTGGATGCCATCACGTCCTGTTTTGGAACCCACGTAAAGAACAGGATTGCCGATTCCCTCGGCCTTGGCATAAAAAATCTTATCTTTTTTTACAATTCCTAAGCAAAAAACGTTAACAAGTGGATTTAAAGAGTAACAATCGTTAAAATAGATTTCGCCACCAACTGTAGGGACTCCTATAGAGTTTCCGTATCCGGAGATTCCTGATGCAACACCATCCATGATTACTTTATTTTTTGGGTCGGATAAGGGCCCAAAACGGAGAGAATCCATGACAGCGATGGGTCGTGCACCCATAGTGAAGATATCTCTGAGAATGCCTCCGACACCAGTTGCAGCTCCCTGGTAAGGCTCTATAAATGAAGGGTGGTTATGAGATTCGATTTTGAATACAACTGCAAGCCCGTCGCCAATATCTATTATGCCAGCATTTTCTCCGGGACCTTGAATCACATTTTTTCCTGTTAGGGGGAATTTTTTTAAATGAATTTTTGAACTTTTGTAACTGCAGTGTTCAGACCACATTGTGGAAAAAATGCCAAGCTCAGTAAGATTGGGTTCCTTTCCGATGAGTTCAACAATTTTTTC
>JACUUK010000126.1 GCA_014859315.1 Candidatus Aminicenantota bacterium | reverse complement strand
ATAAAGGTTTCTCAACGATTGTCCTGCTCAGGGGTTGTTCTCCATCCGGGTCATCTCACCCGTCCGGTTGCCTCCCGGAAGGAAGGGATTCGGAATTCGATTCGATTGATCCAATCGGTCCTGGAGGCCGGAGAAGGAAAGGGAGGACTTATTCTCATCGAGAATATCGGGATGAAAGATTCAACGCTCTTTCGCCGGGTCCAAGACTTCTCCGATTTCATCCATTTCTTTCCTTCCGAGCGGGTCAAGGGGTTGATCGATGTCGGTCATGCCGCCCTCCAGGGATTTGATCTCATCGAGGCGGCCCGTAGCTTGGGAGAGCGACTTGTTCATCTCCATCTGCACGATAACTCCGGAACGGAGGACGGACATCTCCCGCTTGGAAGAGGCGTGATCAAGATCAAAGAATTAGTAGTGTAGAAAAAAGGAGACCTGTTTAGTAAAATAGCCCTCTTTACGATAAAGAATATCATAAAAGGGGGCTAAGTGAGAAACGCTTATTATCAGAAACAGGAAGTCACAATAGAATTTGATTGTAGGTTTACAGTCAAAGTCTTGGAATGTTCTCTATCGGAGATAATAAAGGCATTTTGTTCGTTTCTTCCGAACCTCCTGACTGATTTTATCATGAAGGTTCTTCTCGGATATGCGGAATACGTAATGAGTCTGAAAAACAAGCCATTTAGCTGTGAGATATGCGGGAATAATCACTATTTTATCTGGAAGACAAGACATGGAAAGACAACAAGGATTCTGACTATATTCCAATGGGTTGTTCTCCACCAGCTTCAGGTTCAATGTTCTTCTTGTAAACATAAGTTTTACCTTACAAGAAAACTCCTGGGGATTGAGCCGATGAAAAGGATACCGGAGCAGACACGCAGAAAACTTGGACTTATTGGTTCTCTTGCCTCCTTTCGGGTTGCCAGGAAGATTATAAGCATGTTTGGCTGGACCATTGATAAGATGACCCTATGGAGGGCAGTCCAGGAGACGGGAAAGGAGATAGATTTTAATCTGGATCCTGATGAACTTGCCCATGGCGAGGCTGATGGAACCGGCATTCCGATACAAGGCATAAAAAATCGCGGGAAAGAGTTGAAGGTCTTCGTGCAGCACAAAAAGGGTGGAGGCATAAGAGTAGCCGGGGTTGATATTGGTAATTACCATGGCGGTTGGAAAAGGCTTTTTGAGCCGGTAATAGAGATAATGAAAGGCTTTAAGACCTTTCTGCTCGTCACCGATGGCGATACCACTATCCTCGATAGTCTTAAGGGAAAGGTTAAAGTCCTTTTTCAACGATGCCTCTGGCATATTCCCCACCAGTTGAAATTCACATTATGGAAAGATAAGGTTAAGAGAAAATCAGGCGACTGGCTGTATCTATTAGCCGAGATTATGGAGATATGTGCAATACGTCCGTTGGTGGACGATCTGGATGTTATAAAAAGCATGGTAAAATCCAAAACTGAACGGTTGGCTAAGTTGATTTTATTTTGTAAAGACAAAGGCTACCGGATGAGCGCCGAATATCTGGAAAACGCCAGGCCAGACCTGTTCACAGCCATCTCTAACAGATTAAACGGGAAATCGACAAGCAGGGTTGAAAGGTTAATGAGGACAGTAAACCTGCGGATAAATGTTGGTAAATGGAGCACATCGGGGGCGCTTAACGCCACGAAGATCCGTCTTGCATATTACTACAACGGATTTGACGCATAATTGCTGGGGGGTAGTCGGTTAGCTCCTCCTGCTGCTACCCCCGATTAAGGATGGACCCACTGTAACGATATAGATGGACCCACCCGGAAGTTGCATGTTTTTAAGTTGCTGAAGACGTAGACACCGGTTGAGGGACCCATCCTGACGATGGGTGAATGTTAACTGAGATGAGAAGAACACGGTGGACAAGAGACAAGGAGGCAGTAGGCCTAGGGGGTGGGATCCGATGCAATTTCCCAGATGAAGAGTGTGCCGAATGGCTTTGTTGCTGTTGGTGGGAGAGGGCGGGGAGATATCGCGGTCCCCTTCGAGCTGGGGCTCGACTAAAATTCAGATTCAAGTAACCGGTCCAGTTCCTCGTCCATTATGCGATCCGTTTCTTTTCTGTAATTTTCATCCATTGCCCAATCGAGGAACTCCTTTTCGTAGCGAGTCCAGAGCAGCTCATTGAGTCTCTCGTGGAGGTTCCAGAGAATCCAGGCGATCTGGGCTTCGGTCAGGTTTTCCGATTTCATTTATCCTCCTTCAGGGGAGTTTTGGATTTTGTTTTCCGTGCCTGACTGTTGAGTTTCTTTGATTCGTGCATTCTCCAACTGGGTCCCTGGATATTGAGGATGATGGAATGGTGCACCATGCGATCTACAATCGCGGTGGTGACAACCGGATCTCCGAGGTAATCGCCGAGTTCCTGGAAGCCAATATTCGATGTCAGAATGGTCGAACCCTTGCAGTAACGGCCATCGATGACCTTGAAGAACAGGGAAGCATTCTTGCTGTCTTGCTGCTCCAGCCGATCAAACCCTAGCTCGTCGATCAGAAGGATCTCCGGGGCGGTATAGTGTTTCAGTTTTTGATGAAGGCTTTGATCGGCGAGACTGGCCATCAATTCCGTGAGCATGTCAGCAGCCGTCGTATAGCGGCAGCGGTAAAGATGTTGGCATCCGAGAAGAAGCAAGGCCTTGGCGATATGACTTTTTCCGGTGCCGGAGTTACCGGCAATGATCAGGCCCTGCTTGCGTGTGACAAAGTCCAGCTTCGCAATCTCCAGGACCTGCGTTTTGTCTATCCCCGTCTGGAAGCCAAAATCGAAGTCCGACAGGAGTTTTCGCTCAGGAAGACGGGATTCCTTGATCCTTCGCTCAATCCTTCGTTCGATCCGAGCATGGGCCTCGATGGCCAGGAGCCGTTCCACCAGTTCTGTCGGGGGAAGTCCCTGTTGGGCAGCCCGGGCAAGCTCCTGGTCAAGAACCTTCTGGATTCCCAGAAGCTTCAGGGTCTCCAGATGCTGTCTGATTCGGGTCAGGGTCTCCTCTGACATCGTCGTTGTCCTTTCGGCATAGTTCGCTGTATTGTTCCAAGGGCCGCTGGGTGATTTTAGGGAGCGTCTTTTGAAGCTCTTCTCGTGCCCGTTCGTTTCGTACAGACTCCAGGGTGCGGGGGATCGCCTTGGCCCGGAGAATCCGTTCGATGGCTTTTGCCTCAAAGGCCTGATAGCGAATGGCGTGTTCAATGGCCCTATGAATATCATCACTCTGGTAATGTTCTTTCATCCGCAGGATGTATCGGGCCTGGAACCCACAGTTTCGGGGATGCCTTTCGGTTAATCCCTTCAGAAACACCTCGGCCATCTCCCCCAGGGCCAAAAAGGCCTCTCGGACCGGCTCCAGACCGTAGCGCATCTTTTTGGTCTTGAAGTGATCTGGGTTCTCCACCCTCTTACCCAGTCCTGCGGGATATCGTTCATGGCGGGCAATGAGATCAATCTCGGGACTATAGATCAGGATTTCCTGCTCCGTGGCCTTGAGGCTCAGAATGTCGGCGATGTGCTCGGAAGGGGCAGAGTAGAGGTTCGTTTCAAACTCAATGAACCCGTCTGCATTGCAGACTCTTAGGGCCACTTCAGAGCAATCATAGGGATGAAGGGGCAGAGGCTGAAGCCTCTCCTGCGAAAAGAGTTCTAAAGGGGAATGCCGGGTCGTATCGTGGATGTGTAAATCGGACTTCTCCTTGAGCCACCACCGGGCCATGGCCCGAAGGTCTTCCAGATCCTGAAAGTCTCTTCCATTGAGGAGATTGCCTTCTACGTATTTAAACGGGGCTTCAATCTTTCCCTTCGTTTCAGCCCGGCCCCGGATCGCAATGGGTTTGCATTGATAATGCGTGATGAAACTCGTAAAGGCCGGATTGAAAACCGGTCTTCCGCATTCCCATCGGAGCACCACGGTCTTTTCAGAATCGTAGAGACATTCCTTCGGCACCCCACCATAATACTGGAAGGCATCCTGGTGTCTTCGGATCAGCGTATAAAAGTCACGGTGGAGCGTGAAGTCAATGTATTGACGCCTGGAGAAACCCAGGATATAGGAGAAACACTGCACCTGGCACTTGCCCGTCCGGGTAAAGGGGATTGTATAAGGGCTCCAATCGCACTGACCTTGTTGTCCCGGATCCGTTTCAAATCGTATCACCGGTTCTCGTTTAGGAGGCCTCAGCTTTTTGAGCCGTTCCCTGAGGATGCTGATTCCCCCGGCATAACCCATTTCCTTCAGTTCCTCATAAATGCGCAGACCCGTCATGTCAGGATACTTCTCCAGCAGCTTCCTGATCTCCGAGTCGAATCCGTTAAGCTTGCTCGCTCGGGTCAATCTTTTACTTAATACATCATGACCCATGTCCCGCCTCTGGGCATGGACACGAAGAATCCTTCGCACGGTGTTTCGCCCTAACTGAAACTGCCTGCACAGCTCACGGATCGATCTGCCCTCCCGATGCATCAGGATCAAGGCCTGTTCAAGCTCTTGACGGTTGTGGATGAAGTTCATGGCTCTGTCCTCAGGGTCTTGACCACCTCTTCCGAGGAGATGATCGCCAGATGGATGAGAGAGGTAAGACCGCTCCTTTCTTCAGCGCTGCACTTGCTGAACCCCTCTAAGATCCCCTGGCAAACTTCTCGAAACCAGAGGAGTTTGGCCCCAAATCCCCTGGGCCGGGGCTCTCTTGGCTTCACCACTTCCCATGGACTGGCCAGAATCGACGCGTACTCCCATCTTGGACGCGATAGCAAATAGCCGATCAACTTGGCCGCCTCTCGTGTGGTGTAACGATGCTTTAAGATGGCCTCGGCAGCCTCCTTCTGGTTGCCGCGCGGCAACTTCGCCAACTCTCTACTTGTCATGACCGAGAGCAACCCTAACCGGATATCCTCCTGGACCCCCTCGCTTAATCGCTCAACCAGCGATATCCTCCGACTCACCCAACTCTTATCCCGGCCTAATAAGGTGGCAATCTCGATCTGAGTCAATCCGTCTTCCCTGTGAAGGGATTGAAGGACCAGCGCTTCCTCCATCTCGTTGATCGATCTGTCTGACCAGTTCAACTGCAGGATGGCTGCCTTACACACCCTCCCATGGACTTCCATCATCCTTGCCCTTAAGGTCATTTGGTTCAGGCTCCGGCAGGCCCGCAGCCGTTTGAATCCGTCAACCATCTGGTAACCGTCTTTGTCCTTTACACAAACGACGGGAGAGAGCTGCCCGTATCTCCGGATCGATTTGATCATCGCCGCATCCGCCCGAGGGTTTATAATTCGATAGACCCCATACCTTTCTCTGATCTCCGAGACCGCGATCTCTTGTATGGAGTGTTGTT
>JACUUK010000125.1 GCA_014859315.1 Candidatus Aminicenantota bacterium | reverse complement strand
TTAGTACATATCTCCGCCCGGGGGCATAGGATATTTAGGTCCTTTTTCCTCTTCAGGAAGGTCAGCAACCAGTCCTTCTGTCGTTAAAAGGACACCTGCAATGCTCGCTGCATTCTGTAGAGCAGTACGCACAACCTTGGTGGGATCCAACACACCGCACTTAATCAAATCTTCATACTTTTCAGTCAAAGCATTGAATCCAATGTTTCCTTCCTTCTCTTTGACTTTTTCCGCAACTATGGCTCCTTCATGTCCAGCGTTTGCTGCTATCTGTTTGAGGGGCTCTTCTATAGCTTTTTTGACAATACTCACACCAAGCTGTCTGTCATCATTAAATTTAAGAGCTTCAAGAATTTTTTGGCACCTAATGAGGGCTACTCCACCACCGGGAACAATCCCCTCTTCCACAGCGGCTTTTGTGGCATGCATGGCATCTTCCACACGGGCTTTCTTCTCTTTTAGTTCGGTTTCTGTGGCAGCACCTACCTTGATTAGAGCCACACCACCGACCATTTTTGCCAATCTTTCCTGCAGTTTTTCTCTGTCATAATCGGATGTAGTATCTTCGATTTGTGTTCGTATCTGTTTGATTCGCGCTTGCACATCTTCTGGCTTTCCTAACCCTTCGACAATTGTTGTGTCGTCTTTGTCAATCACAACTTTCTTGGCTTCGCCCAGCCAATCCACAGTGACACTTTCAAGTTTTACACCGATATCCTCGGTTATGACCTTTCCTCCAGTTAAAACCGCGATGTCCTCAAGCATAGCTTTTCTGCGGTCTCCAAAACCAGGGGCTTTAACAGCTGAGCAGGCGAATGTCCCTTTAAGCTTGTTCACAACCAGAGTGGCTAATGCCTCGCCTTCCACTTCTTCTGCAATAATCAACAATGGTCTTGCCATTTTGGCAACGTTTTCCAATAAAGGCAGTAATTCCCTCAGGTTGCTTATTTTCTTCTCATGTAGAAGAATCAAGGGATTTTCTAAAACACACTCCATTCTATCAGGATCGGTTATAAAATATGGGGAAAGATAGCCTCTGTCAAACTGCATTCCTTCCACAACCTCCATGGTTGTCTCTAAGCCCTTGGCTTCCTCAACTGTAATCACGCCATCCTTACCTACTTTTTCCATGGCTTCTGCTACTATTTTTCCAATCGATTCATCGTTGTTGGCAGAAATTGTCCCTACCTGAGCAATCATTTCTCCAGTAACCTCTTGGCTCATTTTCTCCAATTCACTCACTATTTTGTCTACTGCCTTCTCTATTCCCTTTTTTATCAAATTAGGATTAGCGCCTGCAGTTACGTACTTTAACCCTTCAGAGTAAATACTCTGAGCCAATACTGTTGCAGTAGTCGTTCCATCTCCAGCAATATCAGAAGTTTTTGAAGCGACCTCCTTTACGAGTTGAGCTCCCATATTCTCGAGAGAATCCTTCAGTTCGATTTCTTTAGCAACGGTCACTCCGTCCTTTGTGCTCGTTGGAGAACCAAACTTCTTATCAAGGATGACATTTTTCCCTCTTGGGCCTAAAGTTTCCTTGACAAGGTTGCTCAAGGTATTTACGCCTTTTAAAAGCGCCTGTCTTGCTTCTTCACCGAGTATTACTTGTTTTGGCATTGTTCCTCCTTAACAAAATTAAATCAGGTGATTTTCGCTAAAATCTCTTCTTCACGGACGATGATATGCTCTTCATCATCAATGGTTACTTCGGTTCCACTGAATTTTCCAATAAGAACCCTGTCTCCCTTCTTTACATGAAGAGGTATTATTTTACCATCTTCAGTCATACGGCCTTGCCCTACTTCAATCACTCTGGCTTCCTGTGGTTTCTCTTTTGCAGTATCAGGAATAATGATACCGCTCTTCCTGAATTCCTTTTCTTCCAAACGTTTCAAAAGAACTCTGTCGTACAAAGGATTCACCTTCATTTGAACCTCCTTTTATAAATTTATTTAGCAGTTTTAAGATTTATATTTAGAGGAATAATTTAAACAATAATTCCCCACTTGTCAAGAAGTTAAACAAAAAAATTAGCACTCCTTATTGTCAAGTGCTAATTTCAATCAGATTTCAGTCTTTTAATAATATTACAGAGAGTATTTCGATGAATTCCCAGCGCCCGAGCCATTTTTGATTTTTTGCCATTGTATTTTTGTGTGGCTATGTCTATGTAGATTTTTTCAAATTCTTTTAATGCTTCTTTAATAGGAAGTTCTATCTCTACCATTTCCTTTATAAGCAGCTTCATTTTTTGGTGGAGAGTAAGACTATCAAACTCTTCGCACATTTTTTCCCCTTTGTTCCATGATATTACGGTATGTTTCGTTGAAAGCCTTCTTCAGGTCCTGTGGGATTAGACCCACCACGAGTTTCGTTACATTCAGGCAGTAAGGAGCAATCTGAGATTTCTTTATACTTTCTGTGCTAACAGGAAAAGCAAGGAGCGCAAAAAGCAAAATCCCACAAATGAGCACTCCTTTCAGTAAGCCTACCCCTCCTCCTAATACGCGGTCGAAAAATCTCAACGGGCCTCTAATGGCTTTCAAAACCAACCTCGAAATAATCCATCCGATACATAGAACTGCAATAAATATTATTAAAAAACCCAAAAAATCGGACAAAACCTTTTTCTGGATAACTGTAGAAAAAATCTCTGAAAAACCAGGATAATATTTAACAGCCAGGATTAATCCCACAATAACTGCCAAAATGCCAATAATCTGCCTCATGAATCCTTTTATAAGCCCTAATACAAACGTTATGGCAAGAATGCCAATCAATATAATATCAAGCCAGGTTAAAGACATTTATGGCCTCCTTCGCATCAGTTCTTCAACCATCCAATAGCCACCATTTTTGATACAACCAAATGGAACATGGGGTTTTATCGTCCCATGAAAATCTGAACCTGCGGTTGGCACTAAATCAAGCTCCTGAGCAAGCTTCTTATACTTTTTCATCTGCGTCTCATCATGATAAGACGAATAAACCTCGATACCTATCAGTCCTCTTTCCTTCAGTATGATAAGATCTTCTCTTGTCACACGCTGAAAATAGGCGCCCGGATGAGAAAGAACAGGAACTCCGCCTGTTTTAGGAGCCAAATCTAAAATGTCGATTAGTTTCAAATTATTACGCGGAACAGAAGCAGGTTTCCCTTCCATAAAATAATCTCTGTAAAAAAGATAAGGAGCAAATATTCGGTTGGAAGATTCAAGGTATTTTTTAAGAGCCGGACTCCCTGTTTCTTCTGCTTTTTCTAAAAGCACCTGTGCAATCGTAACTCCTAAAGGAGGCAAGTTCCCAGATTTATCCATTACATCTTTCCATTTAACTTCGAACCCGATTTCTCTTAATTTTCGGACCCTATCCTGGGCTTCTTTCATTCGCCTCTTTGAAACCTCGTCAACAATATCTGAGACAATCTTTTTTCTCCACTCGACAAATGGAAGTAGAAGATGGAATTCCCGGTCTTCAAAAATCGTTGTGAGTTCAATACTAGGAATTACTTCGAGCCCTGCTTCTTTGCCATAGTCCAAGGCTTCAGGGTAGGCAGCTACTGTATCGTGGTCTGAAATGGCAATCGCTCTAAATTTTTTTTCTTTGGCTAATTGGACAATCTGAAATGGCGAAAAATCTCCATCACTGCTTCTATCAGAATGAATATGAAGATCGACCTGTCCATTCATTATAAATCATTCTTTTCTGTAAGAAGACGATATATTTCCAAATAACGTTGCGCAGTCTTCTGAATAATCTCTGGCGGCAATGGAGGCGGCGGCGACTTTTTATCCCACCCTGTTGTTTCCAGGTAATCCCGGACAAACTGTTTGTCCAAACTTTCCTGAGACCCCCCAGGGGAATAACTTGAGACAGGCCAAAAACGGGAGGAATCTGGTGTAAAAATCTCATCTATCAGGAGCAATTTATCACCAAAAAGTCCAAATTCAAATTTAGTATCCGCAATGATGATGCCTTTAGAAATAGTATGGAGGGAAGCTTTCTTATAAAGCTCTATGCTAATTTTTTTTATTTTTTCAGCCAGCCCTGAACCAATGATTCTCTGCATTTCCTTAAAAGAAATATTCTGATCATGACCTTCTTCTGCTTTTGTCGAAGGAGTGAAAATGATCTCATCAAGTCTGTCGGATTCTTTAAGGCCTTGAGGGAGTTTTACTCCACTCGTCTTTCCAGTGGCCAAGTATTCTTTCCACCCCAAACCTGCAAGATAACCGCGAACCACACATTCAATAGGAATCACTTCAGTTTTTTTTACAATCATAGACCTTTTATCCAAAACTTCTCTATACTTCTTGATTACAGGGGGAAACTCATCAAAGTTTGCAGTTAGAAGATGATTCGGACAGATTAGAGATGAATATTCAAACCAGAAAGCAGAAAGCTGTGTGAGGACTTTGCCCTTATTTGGAATCAAAGACGGTAACACATAATCAAAAGCAGAGATTCGATCTGAAGCCACAAAGAGAAGGTTGTCGTCTATTTCATAAACATCACGGACTTTCCCTTTTTTATATAAACGGAGTTCAGGTATTACGATTTCTTCATAGGTTTTTTCCATAGTCATTTAAGAATAAAAAAAATGTCCCTAAAAAGCAACTTTAAAATGGCAGACGTAAGCATCTATATTTCCGTGATGAGGGAAACATCTGACGTAATTGAGAAGTGCGGCGACGGTTCCTCTCCATCTGAAGCCCATTGTCGAGGTGGGAGGGTCTTGGCAAGGATGGAGGGGAACCGGCGCTGTGACAGATTACACGTTCATAATTAACTGTCACGGAAATAGAAATACTTTTATGACAGACCTATAAAATTCAATAGCCTTCTTTTTGTATGAGCATCTCTCCTGTAGGAAATCAAGTTTTCTTCACAGTGTGTGCAAATATCTACAGAATGAATGTTTGCATTTTTTACTCCTGCATCAATCAACTGACTGCGCACTACCCCCTTAAGGTCAAGAAACCATTTTCCCTCTCGCCAAGGATGCCTCCTGAATGCTTGAAGGGACACATGAGCTCTTACAAAACTCTCGTAAACATCCTGCCCGATCTCATAACAATCTCCACAAATAGAAGGGCCCATCGCCACAATACAGGCATCTGGTTCACAAGCATAAAAATTGTTTAACCCAGAGACCACTTTTTGTATTAGTTGCCTCTGGATTCCTCTCCATCCACAATGAACTGCTGCCACAACTCTTCTGTTTTTACTTACAATAAAAACTGGCAGGCAGTCAGCAGTCTTAATGATGAGGAGAATACCTGGAGAAGAGGTTACTATTGCATCCCCTTCTAACTTTTCGCCAAGGAACACATCGACATATCGAATTATATCTGAATGGATCTGTTTAAGAGACAGGAAGTTTAAGTTTTTTCCCTTCATATAGTT